>CAZUXO010000072.1:0-3133 GCA_964624325.1 uncultured Dehalococcoidales bacterium | reverse complement strand
CTTGGAATAGGGGCCTCGTTTCTGTGGCGAATACTTGTTTGATCTTGCCTTGTTCGAACGCGCAGATGACGATGCCCAGAGCCGTGCCGTACCCCCCTGTCGCAAGCGGGCCCGTGTTGCAGTGGGTTAGGACGTTGGAGCCTGGCTTGATGAGACTGGCACCGAGCAATGAGAGGGCGCGGTCGGTTATCATCTGCTCGCTGTGGATTGTGATGGCTTCAAATTCGAGAATTCGTTTAACCTCTGCGACATCACTGATGCTTGAGATGGCCTGTTTCATGCGCTCGATAGTGTTGAAAAGGTTGCGAGCAGTTGGGCGCGTCATACCTAGCGCATGGAAGACGACCTCAAGATCAGACTTGAATCCATCGGGGTTGCTTGTTTTAATATTCGCTGCACCCAGAGCGATGCCATAGGCGGCCGCTACACCTATGGCGGGTGCGCCGCGCACCTGCATAGTCTTGATGGCATGGACGACCTCATGGTAGTCGCGCATTTCCAGCCACACCTCAGATTTTGGTAGCTGTGTCTGGTCGAGCAGTCGGAGTCTTTTGCCTTGCCATTCCAGAGGTTGTTTCATAATTCTTGCCTTGTCAATGCGTACGACTGAAGATAGGGAAGAAACCAATAAGAATCTCCACAATCGAAAAGATTATAGCGCAATTGGATCTAGTGTTGCGCCACAGAGGGATCGAAAAATTAATATATTGTAATGGTATGAAACAAAGACACTTGCTACATTAGAACGCATGTGTTATAATAATATGGTAAGTACACAGCATTGTAGGATGTCGGTAATAAAGCTTGGGATATTCGGTGGGAGTCCAAACGAGATTTGGACATGCAGCGCCCTCTCGTTTTCGCCAAATCAAGAATAACGAAAAACGAATACCACGCACCATGTCTGCCTGAAGAAAGGGATTCGTTTCCCAAAATAAATATTATCAGGAAACGATTATCGAATCGGGGTAAAGAAGAGGGGCGACGCTTGCATCGCCCCCAATGAACGCGGGAACCCAAAAAATATTCATCAATCCATAAGGAAAGCAGCTAAAGTTTCAGCTTCGCATTGTCCTGGCAAAAAAGACTGTCCCCAGTATGATGGATCCTGCAGCCCAGGCTGCCAGAAACAATACGTCATTCTGCACCGCGGCAGCGCCTGCCCCGCGAATCAGTATTTCACGAGCCGAAGAAACCGCATGAGCATAAGGAAAGACGTTGGCGATGGTCTGTATATATTTCGGCATGTATGAAATAGAGAACCATACCCCTGATAGCACCGCCAGAGGCATGGTGAAAAGCCATGTGAGAGGCTCAGCTTGGTTTTCACTCTTCGAAAGAGATGCCACCATCATACCGATACCGATGCTGGAGATGGCGGTAAGTAGGAAAACCAGGAAAGCCAGCCCGATGCTACCAGTGACATGCACACCATATAGTTGTGCGAAGATGATGAAAAAGGCAATCTGCGCGATTGCTACCAGAGTCATACACAGAGTGTAGCCCAGGATGAACTCCCATGGACGGGTGGGAGTGGTCAGCAATCGGGCCAGGTATCCTTTCTCCTTGTCCCTCACCATGATTCGCGCGGCAGTCGGGATCATAATGAGCAGACCGAAGACGATTATGCCCGGCGCCAGGAAGTCGATCTGTTTGGGTTTGTGTGAAATGTTGACGGGAACGGCGTTGACCGAGACGGGTATCTCAATTTTCGCGAAAGCGCGCACTACTACGTTGACCGTCGAGACGATATCACTGGATATGGCGTGGTCGCTTTCGTCATACGTGATGTCGAGCACTATCTGGGACGCCTTACCAGACAGGTTCTGTGTGACCGCCTCGCCGAAACCTTCGGGTATCACTATATAGGCACGTAAATCCCCCAGTTTCAGAGATTTGAGAGCTTCCTCCTCGTTTGCGGATTGGCTGATTTGGAAGGTGGGTACTTTGCCAAGAGCATCTTTTATGAATGACGCAGAAATAGTGCCATCGTCATTATCGATAACTGCGATGTTATAACTTGGCGTACTGTTACCGGACAATGCAGATCCGAAAACGACCATGAAAATCAGCGGGAAAGCTAGCAGAAAACCCAAAGCCAGAGGATCGCGGTAGGTCTCTTTGAGGTTCCTTAAAAATAATTGCCAGAATCTCATTCGCGTAGCTCCTTCCCGGTGATGCGGATGAAGACATCCTCCAGTGTGGGTTCTTTAAAGAAGGCTGAGCGCAGGCTTATACCCTCAGAATGCAATCGGCTTATCACATCGCTGAACTCCAGGTGGCGATCGGTAATTAGGATGGTCCCACCCTCGATTTTTATATCTGAGTAACGTCGCTGCAAATTCATAATCGCGTTCTGCGTGATATTCCACCCCTTGACGACTAGTGTGTGCTTGTCGAGCATGGTGGTTTTCAGGTCGAGACTGCTGCCTAGTGCCACCACTTTGCCTCCATCGATGATGCCTATACGATCTGCCAGGGAATCGGCCTCCTCCATGTAATGCGTCGTCAGCAGTATGGTCTTTTCACCCTTCAACCGTGCGACATATTCCCAGACTGTACGTCTGGCCTGTGGGTCAAGGCCGAGAGTCGGCTCATCCAGTACTAACACCTTTGGGTCATGAATCAGCGCCATGCCTATACTGAGACGGCGTTTCATGCCCCCGCTGAACTTGCGTACCTGGTCTTTGGCACGCTCCTCCAGCCCCATGGTCTCCAGCATGAGCCTGGACCACTTTTTAGCTTTGGCGCTGTTGATTCCGTGCAGATTGGCGATGAGTTCTAGATTTTCCAGGGGAGTGAGGTGTTCAGAAAGGGTCGTCTCCTGCGGTGAAATGCCGATAAGCTTCTTTACTTCATACGGTTCGCGCGTGATGTCATGCCCCATGATTGAAGCTGTGCCGCCTGTGGGTTTTAACAGACAGCAGAGCATGCTGATAGTTGTAGTCTTGCCAGCACCGTTAGGTCCCAGCAGTGCGAACAATTCGCCTTTTTTGATCCCCAGATTGATGCTGTCGACGGCCACCAGATTGCCAAACATCCTGCTTAAACCAAACGTTTGAATGGCTAAAGAGGGGTCTGGTGGTTGCGGTGTTTCGACAGGTGTCGCGGCAGGTATATTTGCTTCTGTCAT
>CAZUXO010000071.1:0-3413 GCA_964624325.1 uncultured Dehalococcoidales bacterium | reverse complement strand
TCAAGTTCCATATCACGTAAAAAGATACTCTTCTGTTCTGAAGAAGCTATTTGCTCCAAAACGCCCTCTGCATCCTTCGCGCTGATAGGCGGCAAGTCTTCCTGAATCTTTAAATCGCCATCAATGCGCAGTACTGGAGGGCTAGGAACTCTCAAGTGCAAATCCGAAGCATTAGTGGAAACTACACGCCTCAGTAAATCATTGATATCTATCATTTACCCACCTCCAACCCCACGGTTGAAACCTGGTTGTAAAGAACATAATGCAACCTTTGGTTATCAAAAATCAATTGCGCCCCAAATCATATATAAAGATTTTATTCTTGGTCATATCTAGCTACATTCAATATACCAAACCCTACTTAAACTAATTGTAATACCAGCAATCTAGTCAATCACATCCCTCATTAGTACCTTGTATAACGCTTTAACCGACATATTAGTACTGGTTTGTCGTCAATATCCGAGAAAACCGCGTACCAACCTATCCTAACCTTACCTTTGTATTGTTACAATTCGGGGGATCAACTGATTTTGATTTTTCCGCGGATGAAGGTTATAAATTCTTGTACCAATCTGGTGGCTAGTCTTTCTGTGTAAAAAATGCAATGGAAATCTCGCTTTAGTGTTATATCGCTCAGAGATATCTGCCGTACTGTGCCTAGTTCGAGATTCCTCTTAATTGAAAGGTTGGAGACAAAGGCGATTCCGGCTTGTGCCTCAATTGCCGATATTATTGCCTGGCTGCTGCCAAGAGTGAGCCTGGGCTTTAAGCGGCTAATGTTCAGGCCGGCTTTTGCCATAAGCGCTTCCAGGCTTTTTTGTGTACCAGATGTGGGCTCGCGGAAAATAAGAGTTTCATCTTCCAGTTCGGTGAATGTAACATGTTTTTTTCTGGCGAAAGGATGTTCAGGGAACACTACAAGCACGATTTCATCTTGAGCCATCTTAAATGATTCGAAACCCTGCCCTTTAGGTGGTACCGAACCACAAAAACCCAATTCATAGCTTCCATTCTTTACGCCTGAGATCACGGCTGTAGAATCTTCAATGGCTATCCTGGCTTTTACCAACGGATGCTGGTTAAGAAATTCTCCAACAAATATCGGCAATATAAATTCACCGGGTGTAGTGCTGGCCGCAATGAGTAACTCCCCACCGACGTCATCACGCAGATGGCCGAGATCGTTTAACAGACTTGCTTCTTCTCCGTCAACGGATGTGGCAAATTCGAGTAGTCTGCGGCCAGCGTCGGTCAGTGAAAGTTTCTTCTGATTGCGATTTATCAGGCGTACTCCGAGGTCGTGTTCAAGCTTTTGAATCTGAAATGACACCGCTGGTTGGCTGATAAAAAGTTTTTTAGCAACCGCAGAAAAACTCCCCAGTTTTACCAGATCCAGATAGGTCTTCAGATAATCCAAATTCATGATGCACCTCCCGGTTCCAACCGATGAGTTATTGTAGGCTATTAAAGCATATTCATCAAGACGTTTGCCCACTCGCAACACACAAAACAAACAATAGGCATTTGAAAAAGTCTCTTCAGTGGGATAAACTTTGGCATCAATTGGGGCAGGAGTCAACATGGAGCAACATTTCGAAGAACTCTGTATTAACACCATTCGCCTTCTGGCAGTTGATGCAGTAGAAAAAGCCAACTCCGGACACCCCGGTGCGCCCATGGGAATGGCGCCAATGGCTTACAGTTTGTGGCAACATTTTATCAAGCACAACCCGAATAATCCATGCTGGGTTGACCGAGACCGTTTTATTCTTTCCGTCGGCCATGCTTCCGCGTTGTTATATGCGCTGCTGTTCCTGAACGGCTATGATCTGTCACTCGATGATATCAAGAGGTTCCGTCAGTGGGGCAGCCAGACACCAGGCCATCCTGAGCATGGGGTCACTCCCGGGGTTGAAGTTACTACCGGCCCACTTGGACAAGGATTTGCCAATGGTGTAGGCATGGCCATTGCTGAACGACATTTAGCAACCAGATACAACCGCCCGGAATTTCCCATTGTTGATCATTATACCTATAGCATTTGTTCCGACGGCGACCTTATGGAAGGTGTCGCTTCCGAAGCCGCTTCGCTGGCTGGCACTCTCAAACTAGGCAAGCTAATTTACCTTTATGATGATAACAACATATCTATCGAGGGAGGGACAGACATCACCTTTAAAGAAGATGTCGGTCTGCGTTTCCAGGCTTATGGCTGGCAAGTGATTGGTCCAATCGATGGCATGAAAGTCGAAACAGTAGATACGGCAATAAAACAGGCCAGGGCAGACATTGAGCACCCCAGTATTATCATTTGCACTACCACTATCGGGTATGGTTCACCTAACAAGGCTGGCACAAGCCAGGCCCATGGGGAACCATTAGGTAAAGAAGAAACGATTCTGACCAAACAGCAACTTGGTTGGACACCTACTGAGCCGTTTTCCGTTAATGACGAGGTCTTGACCCATTTCCGCACTGCAGTAAAAAAAGGCAAAGCAGAAGAATCAAGCTGGAATCAGATGTTTGAATCGTATGCGAAGGTCTATCCTGTTGAAGCACTCCAGTTCAATGATGATATTAAAGGGATGCTGACCTCAGGTTGGGACAACGGTCTTGATACATTGTTCGATAGCACAATGAAACCCATAGCCACCCGTGAAGCTTCTGGTAAGGTCCTAAACATTGTGGCACCAAGAATTCCATCGATTATGGGAGGCTCCGCCGACCTGGCGCCATCTACCAAAACCCTGGTTAAAAATGCCGGGGACTTCTCTGCAGAAAACTACGCCGGAGGCAACGTGCACTTCGGCGTAAGAGAGCATGCCATGGGAGCCTTAGCCAACGGATTATCCCTTCACGGCGGAATCATTCCCTACACGGCAACTTTTCTTATATTTTACGATTACATGCGTCCCCCGGTAAGGTTAGCAGCACTTACGGGCAACAGAGTGGTCTATATTTTTACACACGATTCCATTGGTTTGGGCGAGGACGGACCGACCCACCAGCCTGTCGAACAATTACTGGGACTGCGTTCCGTACCTAATTTAACTACAATCCGGCCAGCAGACGCGACCGAGACTGTTGAGGCATGGAAGCTGGCCCTTGAAAAAGAGAAGGGTCCGACTGCTTTAGTCTTGACAAGACAGTCGCTACCGATATTAGACCGCAAAGCAATGTCTCCCTCCTCGGGTGTAAGAATGGGTGGTTATACACTGTGGCAATCTTCTGATAAGCCTGAAGCCATTCTTATTGGCACTGGCTCCGAAGTGCACATTGCACTGGAAGCCTCCAGAATGCTAAAAGAAAAGGGGGTTACCTCCAGAGTTGTGTCACTGCCATCGTGGGATATTGTTGTAGCTCAGAGCGAAGAGTACCGGCGGTTTGTAATCTCACCTGATGTAACAGTC
>CAZUXO010000070.1:0-3234 GCA_964624325.1 uncultured Dehalococcoidales bacterium | reverse complement strand
GGTGTGGTTATTGATGCTATTCGCTGCGCTAAACTTGCGCTTGAAAGAGGGCTTAAAGGAGCTCTTACTGCCCCGTCATCCTACTTCATGAAATCGCCGCCAGTGCAGTACACGGATGACGAGGCACATAAGATGGTTCAGGCATATATAAGTGAGATGTCTAAGCCCAACAAATCAGGCGAGCCTTTACCCAAATCCTGAATGGTTCTGGAAGGACCAAGCGAGATACCGATGATCGGCGGCAAGGATGAAGATAGCACTGGTTTCTCCATATGATTTTGCCCATCCCGGTGGTGTAATTAATCATATCCGTTCCTTGGATGAAGAATTTACCAGACTCGGACACGATGTCAGAATTATTGCTCCTGCCTCGCGTAAGAAAGTGGCTGAACTTGGCCAACGTTTTATTCAAATTGGGAAACCTCGGCCTGTGCCTGCCAGCGGGTCTATCAGTCGCATTAGTCTTTCGCTACATTTGGCACCTGACATAAAGCGCGTGTTGGAGCGAGAAAAGTTTGATATTGTGCACCTGCACGAGCCCTTCATGCCAATGCTGTGCAGCGCGGTATTGCGCTTTTCAAATGGTATAAATATAGGCACTTTTCATGCTTATTCTGGTAGCCCCGGTTACGAACTGGGGCGCCCTTTTACCGACTTTTTGCTGAGACGGCGCAATCGTAAACTGGCTGGTCGGATTGCAGTTTCGCCTCCGGCTAAGTCTTATGCTTGTAAGTATGTCGCCGGTGAGTTTACGGTCATACCGAATGGCGTTGACCTCAGCCACTTTCATACAGGTGTCAAACCCATCCCAGGTTACAATGATGAGAAAATAAATATTTTATTTGTTGGGCGTTTAGAAAAAAGAAAAGGGGTCAACTATCTTCTGAACGCTTATGGGGATCTTAAAAAAAAGTGTCCCAATACTCGTCTGATTATCGTCGGCCCGGGAGTCAACTTGCGTCGCCGGTATGAACTTAAGGTTAAGTTTTGCAAACTTAGAGATGTAGTGTTTACCGGAGGAGTCAAATATGAAGACTTGCCCCGCTACTACCAGACGGCGCATATATTTTGTGCGCCGGCTACAGGTAGAGAGAGTTTTGGCATTGTGTTATTGGAAGCCATGGCCCTTGGAAAACCCATAGTTGCTACGTCTAACGAAGGGTACTCATCGGTGTTGACGGATGGCGAGCAAGGACTATTGGTTCCTCCAAAAAACAGCAAAGCTCTCTCCAAGGCTCTGCAACATCTCATCGAAGATGGTTCGCTGCGCGATAAGCTTGGCGCAAATGGCCTCTTATCGGTTCGCAGCTATGATTGGCCACTAGTAGCTCGCCGGGTTCTTGACTATTACGAAAAGGTTTCCGTAAACGCAAAGCCTGTTCAGGAATGTTTGGAAGCGTTCACCTCTACCAAGATTGCTGTTTAAAAAGGATTGTTAGTGTCTGACTATAACTGGAGAAGACGTATTTCTGTGCGTGTTACCACGCCGTTAGCGAAACTATTGGCTCACACTCCCATCACTCCCAATGTACTTACGTGGATGGGTTTTTTGTTGACGTGCATGGCAGCAGTCATTATTTCCAGGGGTTATTTGCTTTGGGGAGGCATATGGGTTCTGGTGGCTGGTTTTATGGACATGTTAGACGGCGCTTTAGCGCGAAACACAGGACGGGTAAGCCGTTTCGGGGCTGTGCTTGATTCCACTCTGGATCGTCTTTCTGAGGGAGCGGTACTGCTTGGGGTTATTTTTATATTGGCGCGCGACGGCTCAGAACTTGGGGCTGTGCTGGCTGGTGCAACCTTAACACTTTCTTTTTCAGTGAGTTACATACGTGCCCGATCCGAGGGCATGGGTATCGGATGTTCCGAAGGCTGGTTTACCCGCACTGAACGCGTTATCGTAATTGCCCTGGGGCTTATGCTCAATCAGATTATTATTTCCTTGTTTATTGTTGCCACGTTGAGTCTGATTACGGCAACTCAGAGATTATTGATTGCTAGGTGCAAACTTCAGCCAGAGAAATGATAATATAGTTAGGTATTGCGATATTGTGTAGAATGGTTCAGACAAAAGGGGGGGGGTAATGCCTGTTCTAGCTATAGTCGGCGGTCAATGGGGTGATGAGGGCAAGGGGAAAGTCGTAGACCAGCTTGCTGAGAGAGCCGATGTGGTCGTGCGTTTTTCAGGTGGCGATAACGCCGGTCACACGGTAATAAATCACTTGGGCGAATTCAAGCTGCACTTGGTACCCGCTGGCATTTTTTCAAGCCGGGTGCTATGTGTCATTGGCAATGGAGTTGTTGTTAATCCCGGCGTGCTTATGAGCGAGATTGCGGGCCTTAATAAATCTGGCGTGGAGACTGGCCGTCTGGCCATCAGTGACCGGGCACACTTGGTGATGCCGTATCATATATTGCTGGACGAGCTTGAAGAAAAATCACGCGCCGGTAAAGCTCTAGGTACCACCAAGCGAGGTATTGGGCCTGCTTTTGCTGACAAAGCCAATCGTCTTGGCGTGCGCACCTGTGATTTACTGGACAAGGCAGGCCTCAAGGATCGTCTTGCGATGGTACTTGAAGGAAAGAACACGCTTTTTACCAAGGTATATGGGGTACCTCCCATGTCTTTGGAAGAAATATACACCAAGTATTGCGGATACGCAGATTTTCTGGGTCCTTTTATAAAAGACACGGCGGTATTGCTCGAAGAGGCACTAAGGAAAAAACAGTTAGTGATACTGGAAGGGGCACAGGGAGCGCTTCTGGACCCAGATTTCGGAACATATCCATACGGCACATCTTCTTCTCCGCTCACAGCAGGAGGTTGCCTGGGTGCTGGTATTGCACCTAACAAGATTGACCGGGTACTCGGGATATTCAAGGTGTACTGTACTCGCGTCGGCAATGGGCCCATGCCCACGGAACTGTCAGATGAGACCGGATCTAAAATTCGCGAGATAGCACACGAGTATGGTACTACTACGGGTAGACCGCGGCGCATCGGCTGGTTCGATGCCGTGGCGGCGCGTTTCAGTTGCCGTATCAATGGACTGACCAGCGTTGCTCTTACCAGACTGGACGTCTTCGACACAATTCCTGCGTTAAAAATTTGCACAGGCTACGAGCTTAACGGCAATCGTATAGATTATTTCCCAGCTAGTGTGGCGGAACTGGAAAAGTGCAACCCTGTTTACGAAGAACTACCTGGTTGGCAGAAATCTATTACACACGTTC
>CAZUXO010000069.1:0-3593 GCA_964624325.1 uncultured Dehalococcoidales bacterium | reverse complement strand
CAGCCGGTGATACAGCTTTTTGATCTGCGGCTCGGCCAGGAAGCGCAAAACGCGCTTCTTGAATTGCCCTGAGCCCGTGCCGGGGATTATCTCCACGAGCGCAATCCTTTTATTGACCGCATCATTGATGGCGCGGTTGAGTTCGGCGTCTATCATAGAGCCGTTGTTGAAGCAGTCGTGCAAATCCAGGACGATTTTAGCCATAGGTATAGATTACAGGATTGGGGAGAGAATGACTACAATACAAAACGCGTGTATTTACAGCATAAGGAATCTTCTGCTTAAACCACAACGGTCAATGCAGATGGCATCACCTTAAATGATGCCGGGACTTCCCCGATGATTTCTCCATCGGCCTCAACGAGAAGTCGCTCATCGGATTCAATCGTGACGACTGTTACCTTTTCCTCTCTTATTTTAGGATGTCCGATATGACTCCCATCGTATACTGTTGGCACAATCCTCAGCAGTTCAGATCTGCTGACATCACCGATGGTCACTAAGTTCAATAAGCCATCATCTAGCTTGGCATGGGGAGCAATCTGCATTCCGCCTGCAAAGTATTGTCCATTAGCCACCACAACATAGCAGCCGTAAAAATTCTCGAACTTATTTCCCGCATGAAGTTTAATCCACCTGTGCCGATGGGCAACCAGGGCGCTGTAGCCCGTGATAGTGCGAAGCTTGTGATTGATACTGTGCCCGAACAGTTTCGGCAATCTGCTCCAGGCATTCACAATGGCGGCTCCAAAGCCTATGCTGGCTTCATTTACAAAGAAGCGCTGAAGGCGTCGGCCTCTGCTCCAGCATTCAACCACGCCAACGTCTATCGAAATAGTTTTTCGTTTAGCCAATAAAGAGGTGTAATCCTGAACGATACCAAGCGAACGCGCAAAACTACCCGCGGTTCCAGTGCTGATCATGCCAAGAATTGTGTTGCCCGCATTGGTTGAACGTAATATACCATTGGCCACCTCGTTTACCGTTCCGTCACCACCAACAGCTATGAGGTAGTGATAGTCACCATCTGTGGCTCGTTTGGCTATTTCTATAGCATGACCTGGGCCTCTTGTGAATTCATAGTCAAACGATAAGCCGACGTCGCGCAGTCGCGTGTAGATTTCCGGCCACTGCCTTTTGATAGAGCCGCCGCCCGCTACCGGATTGATGATTACTTTGGCAGGCGATAATGTCATTATCTTCTACCATTGGACTCAGGCACATGCCTTGTCACAACCAGACGAACTGAATATTTTGCACTCTTTATGTTTGAAGCAGTCGTGCAAATCCAGGACGATTTTAGCCATAGGTATAGATTACAGCATCGGGGTGAGAATGACTACGGCTCACGATTCTCAACGTCAATTATCGTTGGCAACCGCGCTATGAGCGGCGGAAGATCGTTCACAAGTACGTTATAAACTATGCGCATGTCGATATCCATGTAGCCGTGCGCCACCCAGGCCCGCGTGCCGATAATCTCAGTCCAGGGGATTTCAGGATGGCGTTTTTGCAAGGTTTCTGACGTGCACCTGGCAGCTTCGCCAAAAACCTCAAGCAACCTGATAAGCGCCAGCGACAACAGTTCATCCGACTGAATCTCGTCGATTCTCTTGCCGCCGCTATAAGCCACAATCTTCTGCGCGGCCTCCAGCATGTGGAGCAGGCGGTCTATGTCGCGCTGTTTAGCCGTAACGCACCTCGGCTTCGCTCACCACCGTATCGCGAAAACGGCTGCTGAGGTCTCCGGGGGTGTGCAGGTCAACTTTGCGTCCAAGCAGCCTTGATAACTCGTTCTGCATGGTGAAAAAGGCCAACCCCGGCACATGCCCCGTCTCAAAATCCACCAGAACATCCACGTCGCTGCCTGGGCTGAAGTCTGCGCGCGTGACAGAGCCGTAGAAGGCCAGCTTGCTGATATGATGTTTGCGGCAGAACGACTCCAGTTGCTTTTGCGGCACATTGATGTTGTGCGCGGCGCGGTTGGAAGCCAGTTTTGGCGAAGTCCGAGCCATCAGGTTTTTCAGTTCAGCGTACGCGGGGCTGTTCTTATTGGCGGAATAGAGGGTCAGCCGCCCCTGACGGCGCAGGTTGATGATGCCGGCATTCAGCAGGTTGGCAAGCTCCCGTTGCACCGCGCCGCGTCCGGAACCGCTCAAGCGGACTATCTGGCGCAGGTAAAATTCCGCTTCGGGGGCGCTGAAGAGCAAGCCGAGAATACCGCGACGCGTTTTCCCGAATAGCGCGGAGGAGATAGGCTTGATAATTATGGTACCCATTATAGGGACAATAGTAACCTAATTGGGGACGTGTGTCAAGCATTTGGAAACGATATCGCGATTACGCGGTTGAGCTTGGCGTCTATCATGGCGCCTTTGTTGAAGCAGTCGTGCATGTCCAGAACGATTTTAGCCATAGATATAGATTACAGGATTGAGAACGGCGGAATCACTACGACCTCATTCCGTGAATGTAACAGCATAATAGGACTAGATCGGTTAAAAATAGCTGTTTTTAGACGTAATCAAATCCATAACATAAAACACAGTTTATGGCTTAGATATTATCTCAATCGTTTGATTAGACTCGCTGGATTTCCAGCGAACAATGAATTTGGTTCCACATCAGAAACCACCACAGAACCAGCTCCAACCACGGCATTATCTCCAATATTTACACCAGGAAGCACCACGGAATTTGCGCCAATCCAGACATTCTTTCCAACGATTATATCTTTCGCTATCTCCTGTCCATCATAATAAGGAACCGAAATGAGTTGATAATCGTGATTTGAGGAGATAATCGTTACGTGCATGGCTATAAGAGTGTTTTCTTTTATCGTTATATTGCCACGACCCCCTATCCAAGAGTAATGACCAATATGGCAATAGCGGCCGATTTCTATGTTGGAATACGGCGCACTAATATAAGCTCCGTATTTAACCACAACATCATCTCCTATTATTATTTTATTATTTCTGGTTTGCCCAGCTTTTATCAAACAATATTTTCCCACATTGCATCTGCGTCCAATCCGAAGTTGCTTGGGATTAACTATGGTCAATGGACGATCGATGAATGACCCTGACCATATCGCTCTGATCCTAAAACCGACCTCATCCAGCATGCGTGCTTTCCTTATAGTCCTTCAATACTGAGGACAAATTGTCAAGATATTCCTTCTCATCTTTATATAGAGTAATTGGTCCACAATATACTGTAGGGGTGGAATCATTAAAATTCCCGACCAATTTTCGTGGGGGGGTTCCATCGATGTAGAACACCATAGTTCCGCGTGTCATAGGATTAATGCGCCGCGTACCCTCGGAAATATAGATTACTTCGAGTTTGTTGCCAATGATAAGGGTTGCTTCTGACTGCCAGGTAGAACTAAACGATCTGTCTTCTCGATAAGTCTTCGAAGAAATCGTAATGCCGTCAATTGTAGAATGTTGAGGTGGTCCCCAAAATTCAGACAGGTGGTTAAGAGAGGGTTTTGCCCCTAAAATAATATAGGAGAAAGGGAGCAAAACATGGAAAACCGCAGGAAGCACAGCCCGTCATTCAAGGCCAGGGTAGCCCTGGAGTCAATC
>CAZUXO010000068.1:0-2686 GCA_964624325.1 uncultured Dehalococcoidales bacterium | reverse complement strand
TAAGGAAGAAAGATGGTAAGTTCAATTTTTGATGATTCTGCCGTTCCAAAACCTGAGCACAAAATGTATACGAGTAAATCAGAGGAAACCTTAAAGAAAACTCCGAAATTAGGTGAACTATTGGTAGCCAAAGGTGTCATTTCCAGCATGCAACTGCAAACAGCTCTCAAAGAACAAATTGAGCACGGTGGGAAACTGGGTACAATCCTCTCTTCAATGCGCTTTGCAACTCCGCAGGATATAGATAAGGCGATACCCCCTTTTCCCTCGTCAAGGCTAGGCGAAAGATTGCTCGGAAACCAGGTAATTTCAAAAAAACAGCTTGAGACAGCTCTGCTCTACCAACGGGAAAATGGCGGTCTATTAGGTGAAACCCTGGTAGAGTTAGGGTACGTTTCGCCGGAAGTAATAACCCAAAATCTTCTAATGATGAACCGCAGGATTCCTTTAGGCGAAATGCTGGTTGATAGCGGCGTAATTTCTTTTTCACAGCTAAATACCGCCCTAACACTTCAAAAGAAAAGTGGTGGATTCCTGGGTGACATTTTACTATCCTTAAAAATGGTCTCTCCCGATGCACTCTATCGCCAATTATCCAGCCAGAACAAGATGGGACGTCCGGGAATAAAAGTGGATCTACAATATGCGAGAGAGTTGCCCTTTGACCTCGCAAGAAAATACAACGCCGCAATCATCAGCAGTTTAAGAAGTTACCACCTGTTGGCTGTCACATCCAAATTATCTCCGAGCATCATCACTGAACTGGAAATTACACTACGTAAACCTGTCGAGCAAGTACTCGTTTCGCAACCTGAGGTTGATTCATATTGGGCACATGTATACGGTGAAGAGCTTTCGTGGGAGAGCACGCTGAAGTTGGCAGAGGAGCAACCCTACAATTCGGCATCTCAAACCATCTCAATATTTCAAGGCATTCAACTTATTTTATTAACTGCAATCGTGATACTGAGTTTTGTGTTTTATGGTTTTGTTGCCGCGCTTGTCGCCAATGTTCTTGTTCAAATAGTCTACTTCTTGATGATTGTATTTAAGATGTTCATCCTTGTGAACGGTGCATCAGCTGATACTCAGATCCGTATTACCAAAGATGAAATAAAAACTCTTGATGAACGCAAACTGCCGGTGTATTCGATTCTGATTCCGATGTACAAGGAAAAGGAGAGTGTTAAAAGACTTCTACAAAACATCGGCAGTTTGGACTATCCGAAGTCCAAACTTGATGTGAGGATATTGCTCGAAGAAGATGACCTCGAAACAATAAAAATCGTACACTCAATGGAATTACCATCATATTTTACAGTAATGGTTGTACCCCGCTCCATCCCCAAGACCAAACCCAAGGCCTGCAATTACGGGTTGATAAAAGCTCGCGGGGAATACGTAGTTATTTTTGACGCTGAAGACAAACCGGAGCCGGACCAGCTGAAAAAGGCCTACATAGCTTTCCAACGCCTGCCTGAGAAATGCGCATGCGTTCAAGCGAAACTTAACTATTACAACAGCAAGCAGAATATACTTACTAAGTGGTTTACACAGGAATACAGTATGTGGTTTGAGATGTTGCTGCCAGGCGTTATGCGGTTGAATATTCCTCTTCCGCTGGGAGGATCTTCAAATCATTTCAAGACCGATATCTTGAAGTTTGCTGGAGCGTGGGATCCCTTCAACGTTACTGAAGATGCTGATCTTGGTATACGCCTTTATAAGGACGGGTTCACCACGGTGGTATTAGCATCTCGCACGTGGGAAGAAGCTCCCAGTGTCTTGCCCATCTGGATCAACCAGCGCTCAAGGTGGCTTAAAGGTTATATGCAGACATGGCTGGTGCACATGCGCCATCCATTCAAACTGATGAAGACTCTTCATCTACGCGGTTTTATTGGTTTTCAAGCCATGGTTTTCGGCACATTTTTTTTGCCGCTGATTAACCCAGTATTCTGGTTACTGCTAATTCTTTGGTTTACCACACAAGCCAACTGGATATCGCAGTTGTTCCCCAGCGCGATATACTATGCATCCCTTTTCTTGTTGATATTCGGGAACTTTTTCTTTATATATACAAGCTTGGTTGGTGTTTACTGGGTGATTCATGATATCTCACAGCGAAACGGTACAAACGGCGATCATCCCTTGCCGTTTTCATACGAAATCGTGATATTCGGGATCCTTTCGCCGGTTTATTGGGTTCTCATGAGCATAGCCTCGTACAAGGCTGTCTGGCAACTCGTTTTTAAACCTTTCCACTGGGAAAAGACCTCCCACGGTTTGTTCGACCACAAGCACGATTCCGTTGGTGATATATACCAATCCGATAGAAAAGAGACAGAATAAGATGGGAGAACTGGTGTCTTTCTTGCTGATCATTTATCTGGTCGTAATTTGCCTGGTGTTGATTCTGATGAGAAAACCCGGGAGTCGTCCGCTCGCCGGTGGGGCACGAAGTATTTCTGTAGCACACATAGTATTTTGGGCAGTATTTGTCTTGGAGTTGGGTGTCGGTTATTATCTAAACCATGTACAAGGATTTATCATCAGAGATGCTGCATCAAGAGTAGCCAACGCTTTTTACGTTCTGAATATTCACCCTGCCCATTTGGGATCAATCGGTTTCGTTTGGCCGCCTCTCCCCAGTTTCCTCGAACTGCCGTTCTTGCTTCTTTGGCCG
>CAZUXO010000067.1:0-4207 GCA_964624325.1 uncultured Dehalococcoidales bacterium | reverse complement strand
AACACATCTACCCGTGAGGTGAAGCGCGGGGGTGATGTAATCCCACTTACCACGCGGGAATTCGACCTCCTCGAACTGTTCATGCGCCACCCGCACCAGGTGCTCCGTACGGCTACCATCTGTGAGCGGGTATGGGGTTATGAATTCGACGGTGAATCCAACGTCATTGAGGTTTATATGAGCTACCTGCGTGCCAAACTGGAGACCGGCGGCAAGCCGCGCCTCATTAAAACAGTGCGCGGTGTAGGATACGTTCTAAGGGAGGAATAGGTGCCCATCCGCTGGCGGCTTACTATCTGGTTCATCTCCATCCTCTGCGTTATTTTAATCCTCACAGGTGCTCTTTTCTATTTTCTGCTGCAACGCTATCTCTATCAAGCAGTAGATAATAATCTCGTGGTTTATTCTGCGCGCGTGCACGGCACGCTCCACACAGACACGTTAGGAGCTCCTTTGGACTATCAGGTTTTACATTCCAACCTGCCGCCCATCAATGACTTTATCTCGCCCGGCGTTTTTATCCAGATTCTGGATGGAAACGGCAATATTGTCGTGAAATCTGACAACCTTGGAACGCAGGAACTGCCGTCAAACTCGCTCCTTATCGAACAGGCTACGAGTGGAAAGCTTGTTACCACGACACTCGCCTCGAATGACGGCACACATCTGCGCATAATGGCTTCCCCTCTTGATCTGAAGGGTCAGATACTGGTCCTCCAGGTGGGAGAGTCCATGATCTTTGTGGAGTCAGTGCTGCGCCAGGCGTTACTGTCACTTATCTTTTGGACCACAGTTGCCTTGTTCTTTATGGCATTCTTGAGCGTATTCCTGTTACGCAGGGCGCTAGCCCCGGTCAAGCAGATTACTAGTACTGCCCAGGAGATAGAGGCCAGTTCTGACCTCGAACGCCGTGTCGGCTACGTTGGACCGAACGATGAAATCGGCCGGCTCGCCGGAACCTTCGACCACCTGATTGCTCATCTTAACCAGGTTTTCAGCGCCCAGAAGCGTTTCATCGCCGATGCCTCCCATGACCTCCGCAGTCCCCTCACTGTTGTTCGCGGCAACGTGGATATGCTGAAGCGCAACCTACCCGAGGCGGAACGTGGGGAGTCGCTGAGGGCCATCGAATCCGAAACCAAGAGGATGTCCAAGATTGTGGATGACCTGCTGCTGCTGGCTGAAATTGAATCTGATCATGTCATTCCTCAGGCCAGAGTAGATCTAAAAGTACTGGTTATCGATGAAGTACGCCGCGCCAAACAGACTGCCGGGGGCCGCAGTATCACGCTTGAGCATGCGGACGGTATTGAGATAAGAGGGGATGGCTACCGCCTGCGGCGCATGCTGGGGAACCTGCTGGATAATGCCATTAAGTACACCGCGGAGGATGGCCATATCTCCATCTCGCTCCTCTGCGAAGGTGCGGAAGCACGCCTGAAAGGTTCAGATGATGGCACGGGCATGGCCCCTGAAGACCTTCCCCATATCTTTGACCGGTTTTACCGGGCGGAGAAAGCGCGCTCACGCGAAAGCGGAGGCACAGGCCTGGGGTTAGCTATCGTGAAGAGCGTGGCCGAGCAGCATGACGGAAGAGTGGCGGCAGCCAGCCAGCCGGGTAAGGGCAGCACCTTTACCGTATGGCTTAAAATTTAACCCCGTACTGCCCTTGGAGCGGGCCATCTTATAAGGTAGGCCAGATCTATAGTCAAGGGTGTCTCGTGTAGAGACTTAGGTTTCATTATCCTCTTTCTCAAACATTTCGAGTCAGAAAGGACTGTCTGACCTCCGCCCCAACTGCGCTCACGATAGTGAAGAATACGTTCCCGCAAGGCGTAAATGTCAGAAGGGCAGTTTCTCCCTCGAACAAAACAAGCCCTATCGGCGCGGTTTCCAACCATGTCATTGCGGGATCCGCCTAAGGCTGTCTAAACACATCTATGTGGAAGAATTCTTGAACTTGAACCGCACATTTAATCCTTATTTAAGACTTTTCTAATGCTGGTCTAATGAACAAGGTTCAATATGGTACAGGGGTTATCAGGTTGTTAGCCTACGGGAGTAGTGAGATATGAAAAGTAAATCTGCTTTTGCTCTAATCGCTCTTGCGATGGTACCAATATTGACAATTGCCAGTTGCGGTGGCAGTAATGCAATAACTACGACTGCCGCCCCAACAATAGTTAAACAAGAAAACACGGCTGCTGTCTCGACAACCGCTCCCGCGCTAGCTTCAACAGCCACGACCACAGCGCCCGGGGCTACAACACAACCTGTAACCACTACGCCAGCTCCCACAACTTCGTTGATTCTCACGACTTCGGTGATTCCCACGACTTCGGTAGCTCCCACGACCTCGGTGGCTCCCACGACATCGGTAGCCCCAACGACTTCTGTAGCGCCTACGACTACGCTGCCGCCCACGACCACGGTTGCAACCACACCACCTACTACTGCTATTACTACCCCGACCGAACAACTCTTAAGCCAGTTCCCCCGCGGCTTAGAAGCGTCTCACGGGCCAGATTATATCGGCATATGCTTAAGCTGCCATGCTGCGGGGACGTCCAACCCATTTCCTTTGCCTCTCAAATGGGTAGACAAGGATTTCAATACCGGTGTCTATAAAGTTGTACCCGGCTCTGACTCCGACCATACCGGCCGTACGATTGAGCAGTGTACCCAGGCCGGCTGTCATCTGGCCAGTGAATCGTGCCACTAACTGGTGTCGTCCGCGCTGATTCCTTTCAGTTGTCATCAGTCAGCAAGGCGCACTTAATGAGGGATTGGTTGGGGTTTGGATTGGCTTTGGCATCCCGCTTTCTTGAGATTTGATTAAAGACTATTTTACATCGATATTATAACCATTCCCTTTTATGGTTGGCGCCCAGAAGTGTGCCTGAGTAACGCTTACATCTGAGCGTGGCCGATCTCGATTTATAACTTCTTCTAGGCGAGGCTGACGATTACTCGGGCAGGCTCCCTTGCTGTACTGCCCCCGTTAGAGAACTTCGACCTTCATCGTTGTACTCCACTAAGATGACTAAATAGATGATATACATAGATAATATTGTCTAAAAAAAGAGCAACAAACATTTTAATCCCTATACCGAGCTTACCAACGAGATTCTTTGAGGCTTGACATATGCCCAATGCTATGATACTCTGGCTGGTAATGTTAACTTATATGATATAAATAATAGACTAATAAGTCGATAAAAATGATAGACAAATAAATGGAGAGCCCCCAGATGCACCAGGATACCCATTGCCACTCATATGGCACGGGAAAGCCTCGATCCGACACATTTATAAAGGAACAATATGCAACGCTCAACAGTAGATAAAGAGGCTCTAAGGAGAGTCGGTGTAATCGCACTGAAAGACAACATGTATTCTGTCTGGGTTAAAACCGCATGCTGCAACCTGAACTCAAACAAGTTAAGAAAGCTGGCCGATATTACGGATAGATATGCCAGGGGTTTTCTGCTCTTTTCAACCCGGCAAACGCCTATCATTCCGTACATCGAACTGAATGATATCGATGATGTGAAACGCGAACTGAGCGAAGTAGAAATGGAGTTAGACCGCTGCGGCCTGAGGGTCAGGAATCTCAACGTATGTTACGAGGATAAGATTTGCCCCGAGGCTGTTGTCAACAGCATATCCCTAGGGGAAAAACTGGAAAAGTTTTTCGGCAGGCAGATATTGCACAAGATAAAAATCGGCATCGCCGGGTGCAGCCAGGACTGCGTGGTGGCCCGTGTTTTATCCGATATAGGGTTCATCGGAACAGCGACTGATGGATTCAAGGGATACGACGCCTATGTCGGCGGACGTCTGGGTGTTAATCCCTTTATCGGCGTCAAAATAATCGAGCGCCTTACTGAAGAAGAGTGCGTAAAGCTCGTCCATAATTACTTTGAACTGATTGGGAGCCAGGGAAAGACGGGGGAGCGGGGCGCTGACCTTATCAACAGACTCGGGATTGAAACGGTTAAACAGCATTTAACCAGAGATTTGCAGAATAGACCTGACCGGCAGGTGGTTGAATGCCATACGAAATTAATCGAAGACCAGAGCGACAAGACGATTCTGAGGATCAAGGCTACTTGCGGCGAAGTCGATTCAAAACAATGAAGAAAAATCGCTGATATTGCCGAGCGGTTCGGAAAGGGCTTCGTCCATTTTGTGGTGCGCGGTTCTC
>CAZUXO010000066.1:0-5975 GCA_964624325.1 uncultured Dehalococcoidales bacterium | reverse complement strand
GACGTGTGCTCTTCCGATCTCACCATGTGAAAGAAAACCTTCCTGCCGCCAGGCATGTACGGGATAGGATAGATAGCAGAGTTTATCCAGCGCCCGGTTTTCTGATCCTGTGCTTCGAGCACCACCGCCTCATTCTTCTTGACCGACTCTTCCAGCGGACAGGCATACCAGGGTTCCTTTGTGCCATGTATGGCCTCAGGGCAGTAGCCGCCAACAATATCCCTAGGCTTCACCCCCAGATGCTCAGTCACGGCACGGTTGGCCATGACAATATGGTGGTGCTCATCCACCAGCAACACATAGAAAGGCAAAGCATCCAATAGCTCTTCGCACTTCGCCTGATACGCCACATCCTCAAGCGCCGGACCTGCAACCGGTTGAGTTTCTACTGTGGAAACAGCCTGCTTATTTGATTTTGAGGGAATACCAACCTCCTTACGATAACGGGTGGCTTTATTTACCCATTAAAAACATCAATAAAAGGCGGCCAATAACACCTAACTTTATATCATAAGATTTAACTCACCATAATACAAATACCAACCATATCAAGAAAACGAGCATTGCTGTATTTATGTCATGTCCATTCTCGATTGGTTGACTCACTAGCCAAAACACGTTCAATCCTGCTACTATAACAAATCTGCTTTGGCATGCAACGATTGGCTTTGAACATGGATTAAATTCAGTTCAAAATATTGGAGCCTTTAATTTGTTTGCAAAATGGAAATCATCGCCCACGGTAGCACTTATGGCCTTGTTAGCCATTACGGCTGTTTGGGGCAGCACTTTCTTGATAGTACAAGATGCGGTTAAACGCATGCCAGTGATGGACTTTCTGGCGATGCGTTTTAGCGTAGCCACGCTGATAATGCTAGCTATGCGCCCGAATTGCCTGCGAGGCCTGAACCGAATTGGATTTATGCGGGCAACAGGGCTCGGCTTAGCGCTGGGACTAGGTTATATCACGCAGACATTCGGGCTGAAATACACTTCTGCTTCTGTCTCCGGTTTTATTACAGGGATGTTCGTAGTCCTCACACCTGTCATTTCATGGATACTGCTCCGCAGGGGAGCCAATCGCAACACCATTATCGCCGTTGCACTGGCTACAGTCGGCCTGGGACTTTTGAGCCTAAATGGATGGTCAATCGGATTAGGTGAATTGCTGACTTTAACATGCGCCCTCTTTTTCGCACTGCAAATAGTAGGGCTCGGCGAGTGGTCAGCACAATACGACCCATACAGTTTTGCGGTTATCCAAATCGGCGTAGTGGCCATAATCTCCCTGGCAGCTGCAATCCCCGGCGGCATTATTCTTCCACCGAGCGGCAGCGTCTGGGTTACCATTGCCGTAACCGCCGTTCTTGCGACTGCCGCCGGTTTCCTGGTCCAAACGTGGGCACAATCGCTAGTGTCGCCCACACGCGCTGCGGTAGTAATGACAATGGAACTTGTTTTTGCCGGGCTGTTCGGCGTGTTCATCGGCGGGAACCAAATGACGGCACGCATACTGGGTGGAGCCGCTTGCGTTCTGGCCGCCATGTTTGTATCCGGTATTAAGACAACACCTCTTGCTACAAGACTGGAAACATAAATAAAGACCGAGGCAACTACGGAATTAACGCAACCAGATGAACGCCGACTCCCATTTTTATCTATTTTTCAACACGCGGATGGGTGGCTCAAACCGGGTTTTTGATACCAATGATGAGAACAGTGCACGTACCCAAACTAAAATAATTCATCCAACTCTTATAAACATAGTTTTCAACATGTCCAGAAAGACAACAGCTACGTGGCTTAAGACCTTAAGGTTGTTTCCGGTTTTCCGGTAAGTCCTTGCTTCTGCCGTCAGGGTAACACGGTCAGCAACAAGACCGATGCCTTCTGTCAAAAACTCTTGCATGATTGAAACAGTCATTTTGTCCTCCCTGTTATGTTCACGGATTTCACATCATTGGAGCCGGATTAGGTCAATTAATACTGTTGTCCATTGTGAGAAATCTATTCGGCGCTTATTCTCACTTTCCCTTTGCCATCGTCAATGTCCACCTCAAGGTCGCTGAGTGCTGCAAGCAGTTCTTCAAGATCTTCTTCCTTAAAATTCTTCAAATTCACTTTTATACCCTTTTCGCTCAGTGCTTTATCCACCTGCGCAGAAGCTTCCTCGGGGATGAGGGAACTAAACTTCATACCGGCGCGAATAAGGGCTACAGGGACTCTTATATTTACTTTCTCCGGTGTCCCGCGTTCACTATCTATTAAATGGTCCACCACGACGCGTAGATAGCGGATTTTGCGGCCGGGAACCTTATGATTTACCTCCGTAGCCAAACTGGACTCCTCGCCTAACGCTGAAAGCAGCCGACCTGTCTCATCAACGCTGATTTTACCAGCAGCCAGCATTTCTAGTATCCTTTTCTTGTTGTCTGACATTTCATTCACCCTTTATACAAAATTTATGAAAACGTCTCGCCCGTCACCTTGAACATCTAGCACCAAACCACGCGTTTTAGAGATAACATCCCAGGCATAAGGTATTATGAGTAGAGGTATCTTCTCTTTCCCGGAAGGCCACAGGACCAAAGCAGCTATTATCAAAAAGGGGATGGCTACCAGCGCGAGTATAAAAAGCAAAGGATATATCAAGAAAAGAGGGAACCATAAACACCAATAACTTTCCTTTGTCGGAAATTTGAGGTGCAGTAACATCGGTGGCCAGTTCATTTCTCCAACCTCTTCAAAGCTTCAGCTACGTTTATGTCTCCTTTTTCCAGTTGCGCTAAAACATCATCTTGAGGGTTTAATGAAGCAGGGTTTATGGACTCGACCATATTCAGGCTTTTAGCCAGCTTCTCCAAACGATTTTTGACAGTTGGGTAGCTTATTCCAAACAGCTTTTCCATGTCCTTGATAGACCCATGACAACCTACGAAAGCTGAAACAAAGACCTGGTCTTCGGCAGCGAGCTGGGCCAAAAGCGGCAGTACGAAAGCACCTTCAACCGCAATATCGCTATCCGCCATCCTTACCCTTTCAACTATAAGAGGAACACCCCCTGTAAGTTTGGTCAGCTCATTCCATTCTCTGGCCATTGTCCCCTCCTTTGTACTTTTATTAATTTAAAGTAGCATACTATATTAACTTTGTCAATATGTTAATTAATTTTTTTAATATTAATATCTTATATGAATATTGGACTGCTTGTCTAACATACTCTAAAGAGGAGGACTGTATCTAGTTGTTCCATTTTCTCGGATTCGCCCATCAGGCCACAGGCACCGCTTATTTTTGCTCAGTTCCATGATTTTTTGGTTATTGTTCCTTGCTTTCTGTATTTTTGAAAATGTTACATAAATTGAGTGTCAGAAAGTTTTAGCGCTCCCTTGTTGCGCTCTCTTCAGTAAATATGCTTGAATGTTATGAAGATGAACACTTTCCTCGGCCTGGACATCGGATCCGTAAACGTCAAAGCATGTCTGATAACTCACAGCGGCGAGTTACTGAAAAAGGAAATCAGTCGCGTTTCCAGTGACGCCATTGCGGCCGTCAACAGCGTGGTTAAAAAGCTGGGTAATCTGGATGGAGTCCTCGGTATTGGAGTATCCGGTTCGGGCAGAACGGTAATCCCCGCGCAATGTGGGACCGGTGAATATACATCGCCGCTGGCTGTAGCGTCGGGGCTTCTGCATTACCACCATGATGCCAGAACCATTATTCAGCTCGGCGGACACAGTTCGCTCATTATCAGGCTGGAAGACGGCCTGAAAAAACCTTGGAAGGTGGTTTCCAACCCCCTGTGCGCCGCAGGCACCGGGAGGTTTCTGGAGCAACAGGCATACAGGCTGGATATCAGCCTGGACGACTTTTCACGCCTGGCACTTGAACATCAGGGTGTCGTCCCCAGGATCGCCGCACGTTGTAGCGTCTTCGCCAAGAGCGACCTCATCCACCTCCAACAGAAGGGTGTGGCACTCCCTGCCATGCTCTACGCCCTTTGCGAGTCCGTCGCACGCATGGTCTCATCACTAAACGGGGGGACTTTCGATGAGCCGGTTTATTTGGTGGGGGGTATGTCGGCTAACCCTGCCATTGTACAAGCTCTTAAGGAAGCCGTATCAGAAAGAAACGGCCATTCTGTCGAGATTACTGTACCTGGTGAGGCCTTTTTCATCGAAGCGTTTGGTGCCGCACTGCTCTCAAGGGACTGCAAGTCCCGTCTCGTTTTCCCGCTTCAGCGAGTAGCCGGCAGGAATAGTTTTCCGTCACCTTCATTGCCTGAGGTAGCAACAAGAGATAGGAAAACAGATGCGATTATCAAATCACCGATAACCGGATATCTTGGGGTTGACATCGGTTCAACAAGTACTAAGGCCGTCATACTCGACGAGACGGGTAAAATAGTTATCGCCAAGAATTATATTATGACATCCGGCAAGCCTGTCGATGCAGTACGCCAAATGTTCCGCAATCTGCTGGCTAAAGGTGCCGGGATGGTCAATATTTCAGGAGTGGGAGTAACGGGTTCAGGCAGATATCTGGTCGGGCATTTTATCGGTGCCGACCTGGTCAAAAACGAGATCACTGCGCAAACTAGGGGAGCAGCCGAAATCGACTCTGAGGCTGACATCATCGAGATCGGCGGGCAGGATTCCAAACTGGTAATCAAACGCCGGGGTGTGGTGGTTGACTACCAGATGAACAAAGCGTGCGCGGCAGGCACCGGTAGCTTCATCGACGAGTTGGCTGAAGCCCTCGGCGTCAAAGTCACCAACGGAGACTTCGCCCGCTTAGCTTTCAAGGCGCCCCATTCCATCGATTTGGGCGCCCGGTGCGCCGCCTTCATGGGACAGTCAGTGGCCCTGGCCCAACAAGAAGGTGTATCCCTTGAAGTTATTGCCGCCAGCCTGGCAGGCTCCATCGCCAAAAACTACCTCTCCAAGGTTGTCGGTCACCGCAAACTCGGCGACAAAATAGTACTGACAGGAGCCGTATTTTACAACGATGCCGTGGTATCGGCGTTTCGCGAACAACTTGGGGACAAGCAGGTTACAGTGGCCGAACACTGCGATGTTTCAGGCGCAATCGGTGCAGCCCTGTTGGCACGGGAGAACAAAGGCAACCACCCCAGCGCGTTCAAGGGCTTCGAGCGTGTAAGTAATCTACGCTGCGACTTGAACACATTCGTGTGTCAGGTGTGTGATAACAACTGCACCATCACAAAGATGTCTCTCAACGGGAACGAAGCCAGCTACTACGGAAGCCGCTGCGATCGCTACGACAGCCGTAATGGGATGAAGAAGCAACACACCTTTTTTGACGAGCGTGAAAAACTACTCTTTTCAGAATACAGGGAGTGCAACGGAAGGGGTCTTACCGTGGGTATACCGCGGGCGCTTCTAACCTATGATGTAGCGCCGCTCCTGATCGGCTTTTTGAATGCACTGGATGCTCGAGTGATACTATCAGGGAAAACAACCGGCAGGATCATGGAAAAATCGGCAGAACTCTCTTACAGCGACAGCTGCTTCCCTCTCAAGATCATGCATGGGCACGTAGATAGCCTTAAAGATAATGCCCGGTATATTCTTTATCCCTCGGCTATCAGGCTCGGCGCCAAGGAGGGTGACGAAAACCAGAAGTACACCTGCCCGTTGGTGCAGGCAGCGCCCTTTATTGTGCGCGAAGTGCTGGGGTTGGGAAAACGCATCGTGGCTCCCGTGCTAGATTTCAGCCTGGGGAACGACGAGGTCATACGTAATCTAACCGGCGCAGCAGTGGAGATGGGTTTCTCTCGCCAGGCAGGTAGAAGCGCAGCACTCGCCGGTATAGCGGCACAAAACAAATTTCATTTCGAGAAAGATGAACTAAGCGGCAGATTAATTAAAGAGGTCCGTATTGGCCAAAAGCCGGGTGTTGTCATACTATCCAGATCGTATATGTCCCAGGACTCCGGCGCTAACCTAGGCATT
>CAZUXO010000065.1:0-4777 GCA_964624325.1 uncultured Dehalococcoidales bacterium | reverse complement strand
GGAGGGATTTGGAACCTGGTGGAAAATTCCCAAAACTCCGAAGCCAGGAAAATCGCGATAGAAGAAGGTAAAAACTGCCCTTCTGGCCGCCTGGTGGTCTGGGATAAGCAAGGCAAACCACAGGAACCCGGATATGCACCTTCTATCGGGCTTATGGAAGACCAGAATACCGGGTTGGTTGGGCCTATTCTGGTGCGTGGAAGTATCCCAATCGAATCCGCCGATGGGCGTACCTATGAAAAACGCAACCGGGTAACCCTGTGCCGTTGCGGAAGGTCTGAAAACAAGCCTTTTTGCGATGGCAGCCACGCAGACTAAAAGTTTTCCACCCCGATAACTCCTTTTTCGTTAAAAGGGGTTATAGCGCTTAAGTCGCTCAGAAAGGGTGGCTACCGAAAGGGCAACCCCGATGATATAATAAACTCATCATGATTACAGGAGAATAACATGTCGGAAACATTGGGAAAGATGGAAAAACCGGAGGCCAGCCAGTTCAAGATTGGACGCAAACTTTTCTTTGTCCCACTTGTCTTTAGGCCTATGGAGGAAGACCCATCGCTTGCCGAACTGACTTCGCGCTATTGGGTCGAAGTGGAAAGCCAGCTTGCCAATCTGGAATCTAAACTCTCTGATATTAAAAAAATCTATCATGAACTGCTGCCGGGCAAAGATGGCATCAGGCGATTGAATGAAATAAGCCCGGGTAGCCACCGCCTGGTAGAGATGATGATGGGAAAAGGCGCCGCGTTAACTGAAATAGAAGACGACGAGATCCTGGAAGAATCCATGGACTGGGGACGTTGCCTGTCAGTCGGTTTGCAGAATCCGACCGTCTTCAACAAGGTTTATGAGGCCTACATGGAGGCACATCGCAAGCGTGAAGAACATATAGGCAAACGTATTGATGAAACACTGCTTCCGGATGAAACCGCTGTTCTGCTCATGCGGGAAGGCCACCGAGTGCAGTTCCCTGCCGACATTCAGGTGTTTTACGTAGCCCCACCCAGTCTCGACGCCATACAACGCGCCCTGCGAGAGCGCGAGGAAAGCCGTCAGCATGAACACGAAAAAGGGGACCCTGAAGATAAAACACACAAAGAAGGCAATTAGTCTTAAAATATAAGGGGGAGTGGCTATACTCCCTCCTGTTATTTATACTGAGAATACGAAGGATCAAGTCCGCACCTGGTGCAAACCTACCGTTTGAGACTCCTTGAGAGGCTGTGTTTCACACTTCCCGGCAAATGCTGGCAGCCGGTCAAAGCGGGTGGTTTGGGGAGCCTCCCCCTTCGAGAGTGGAAAAGATATGCTTGTCGTTTGTCCTGTGTACAGCCGATACCTATTTCCACTTTTTAAACAACGGCGGAAGTACCGCGTCCAGGGTCGATCCCCCACTTTCCATCCGGTTCTGGTTCAAATACGATTAATGATTTCCTTCAGACTGCTGATTTTTTCCGAGGCAGGGATTTCATCAAAATAGCCACCTCGATCAAGCAGCAGTGCTTTCATGCCAGCCCCCCGGGCACCCTGGACGTCCACCACCCATTGGTCTCCAACATAAAGCACCTCACCGGGGGTAACTCCCATACGCTCCGCGCCTTTTCGGAATATGTCAACGTGCGGCTTGCTGACACCGGCTTCCTGCGAGGTCAGTCGAACTTTTAATAATGAGAGTATGCCCAATTTTTCCAGCAAAGGGGCAATATCCCTGTCCGCATTTGATATTAACCCGAGCATGAATTTATTGGCGATGAGGGAGTTAAGTGCGGGCAAAACATCTTCAAACAGTACTAGTTCGTACTTGGCTTTTTTCATATCTCCCAGGATATTTTTGATCAATTCCGAGGTGGGGGTTATTCCGGCTTCTTTAAGTACAACCGACTGATAACTTGCCCATAACACCATGGTTTCTTCCTCACTGCGTTCTTTCAGTGATTTTTTAGCTGTTTCCCGGTAGAAAAATTCGTCTGCAGTTACCATGGGCCGTCTGAGTGATTTAGGGGATATATCGATACCCATGCGCGCTAGTGTGCCCGCTACCGCTTCTTCCCTGGGTGGATCATAACCAATGAGGGTGTGGTAAAGGTCAAAGAATACGGCTTTAATCATAGCTTTTTTCATTCCAATCGGTATGCAACATCCGCCTCATTCTAGCTAAATCACAAGTGAGTGTAAAGCCTTTTTGAATCTCCGGTCCGGCTGTAAAGCAAAACGTTTTTCTAAAGCTTCATAAGTATTGACAGTGCCTTATAACTACTATAGAATGCATCCGATATAAGCGCGATTCTGGTGCCGACAAGGAATTAGTCCGATTGTATTTTACCCGACCAAGGACATTAGACCCTACACCTTGACGGAGGAAAGGTTCCGAAAGACCCCAACACAGCCAGATAGCATAGGAGCAAGGAGAGAATATGGGCAACACTACAAAAAAATCAAATGAGAACAGGACAACCGTTGGCGTCAAACTGAGTACCAAGGAAAAACTCGACCAGAACCGCGCGCCTGGCCAGTGTTATGACGGTTTCATCTGCCAGCTTGTTGATCTTTGGGAACGATCTGGTGATAACAAGAGAAGTTTGGGGCGAAAACCCAGGTTATAGTTGTAACATCCAAGAAATAGGCTTTCCAGCTATTATTTCAAGATTTCTGGAGCCGAATACCGCCATTCTGCCAATAGGTCTGTTCCGTTATTGCTTACCGATACTTCACCGGTATTGCCAACAAATCGCCTTGCTTAATAAGCCTGCGCAACCAGCATCAGCCACTGTTCCCCTGTTGATTTCATATGATACTACCGATGTTCTGAATCTTTCTAACGCATGCTATAATGGCTGCGGAGCGTCTTTTTGAAACTAAACCATAATCTCGACCTGATTGTCGCTGCGTTATTCAGCCTGCTGCTCATACCCGCTGTTGTGCTCAACGCCTCGCTTGTAGCGCGCGTGACGCTGGGCGTTCCTTTCCTGCTATTTATCCCCGGGTATTCATTGGTAGCCGCTCTTTTCCCCGGCAGGACACGCCTCAGTTCCGTCGAACGCCTGGCCTACGGCCTGGCGCTGTCTATCGCCATCGTTATGCTTGACGGCCTGCTGCTAAATTACGTTTGGAAAATCGACGTCTATCCGTTGCTTATCTCGCTAGAGAGCCTGACACTCTCTATCATTGCTGTCGCCTGGTTACGCCGCCGCAAACTAGCAGAAGACGAAAGAATGCACTTTAAACTGACCAATCCCTGGCCGAAAGCAGGTACACTGGATAAGTTGCTGATAGGGCTGCTCTTAGTGGTGATCATGGGCGCAGGTGCAACAGCGATTTATACTGGCATCAAGAATATACAGCCCTACTCGGAGATGTACCTGCTTGGGATGGACGGCAAGGCGGTTGATTATCCACAGGCGCTTAAA
Source organism: uncultured Dehalococcoidales bacterium (assembly GCA_964624325.1). Taxonomy (GTDB): domain Bacteria; phylum Chloroflexota; class Dehalococcoidia; order Dehalococcoidales; family UBA1222; genus SURF-27. The sequence continues at coordinate 1,370 of CAZUXO010000065.1, read as the reverse complement.
GTGGGGCAAACCGGTCAACTCAGCTTGGTATTGACCAACCACGAGCGGCATACTGTCTCATATACCATTATAATCAGCCAGGAGGACGGGCATACTATCATTGACGGTGGCGAGCAAAACGAGATTCGCTTTACCCTGGCGAACGGGCAGAAACAGTCATATGAGGTTACCTTCAGCTTCGATAACACCGGGACAGGTAAAAAGCTGGAGTTCAATCTTTACAAGGATGACAGTTCGGAAATTTACCTCACGACTTATTTGAGGGTGGATGTGAGATAACCTCTCTTCAAACGTTTCACTAGTTGGTATTCAACAGTGTTTTTCTCCGAGGTAGTAATCCTCTGCCATAATGTGCTTGGTGCGAAAATACAATCGGCAACTAGAGCTACTACCACTGATGGTGCGCCCTTCCGGCCTAACACCATTACCCGGGCATGGCATGACGCTGCCAAGCACGCGGGAGTGAAGGATATCCGCCTGCATGACGCCAGGCATACCCACGCCTCAATCATGCTGAAAAGGGGTGTCCACCCCAAGATTGTCCAGGAAAGGCTGGGACACTCCAGCATCCAGATGACCCTCGATACATACAGCCATGTGGCCCCGGGGCTGCAGCAGAAGGCCGCGGATGCGTTTGAGGCGGCGATTAATCCCGTCTGGGTTGTGTGAAGGTTAATTGGCACGGAATAGGTGCGACCAAGTCTGCTTGCGTAAGCCCAACACCTGACTCAAGTTACCAATAAACGAACCTTTTTCACGCTTACTGTATTTAAACACATCTTTAACGGTGCTATCATAGGTGAAGTATTTTATTAATCATTCTCGAGGTCTTCTCGTATCAAGCAGCGCAGGAGAGTAAATATGAAACAACCGCAGCCGCAAAATACCATCATGAGCAAAGAAGCCAAACAAACGGCAGGTGTTTTATACAAACTCATTTTGGCAACCACAGTAGTCTATTTTATCCTCTTGATATCAGGCCTGTTTGGGAATGATTGGAAAATGAGTGCAGTAGCGGGAGCTGGGATTTTATTGCAGGTCTTGCCTTTTTTGTTGATCAGAAACGGAAAGACATTCGCCGGCAGCATCATCCTGATGGTATTCGTGCTTGCACTGTTGTCCGCTTTTGCCACAGTCGGTCAGTGCAGTCATGATATCGCTCTCATTGGAATCCCCGTAGTCTATATTTTCGCAGGTTTAACTTTAAACCGCGTGGTATTGCGGGTTACTATCGCGCTCAGTATAGTATCGATCGGCTGGTTGGTTTTTGGCGAACACTATGGCTGGTTTATTCCACACCCATTTGGAGGGTCCCCCGTCTTGTTTGAGATCGGAAGAGCACACGTCTGAACTCCAGTCACCGGCTATGA
>CAZUXO010000064.1:0-4126 GCA_964624325.1 uncultured Dehalococcoidales bacterium | reverse complement strand
TTGTACCATTCGACCAGCTTTACCTCCGCATCACCTAGCCAACGCTGCGGGAAAATGAGTCTGTCGTTCACTATTTCGAGGTGGGGAGAATCGTAATCCAGGTGTAAGGAGTAAGACCGCCCGAGAAACAGAAACTCCTCGCCCTCGATGAAAGACTTCGGTTTTGGTGGAGGTTTGGCCAGCGCGTGGGCGCGCTTACGCTCGATCCATTCCCCGTTGGTGCTGACAAAGCGGCGAATACGCTCGATGTCGGTATGGCGCGGCGAGCGGACGACAAGCGCGCCGTCTTCTTTAACTTCCATGACAAGCGTTTTACGCGCCGAGCGCACCAACAGAAAGTCATAAGTATCAGACATGAAATCCCAATATTACAACGACTCCTGATTCTTTCTAAATGAAAGTAAGGCATTCTCCTGAAAACGGGGAGCCAGTTGGTGTCTCCCTGTCTTTGATAACATGAAATAAAAAACCTCCGTTGTAAGGAGGCTAAAGCCTTCCTTTTTCGCTTTGTAAGCGACCTATCGCGTCCCTTGTGGGATGGCTTTGGCACCTCTGAGAAAGACTAAAGGTTGCCGGGTGGGTCACAGGGCCATATCCCTCGCCACCACTCTCGATAGTGGACATATTCAATTGTTAGCGCTTTTTAATTGTCACATTAACTGTAATGATTGTCAATCGTTTGTAATTCGCGCCATGCTAAATATTAACGCTGGGTGTTTTCCCTTCGACAGTTTCATGATAATTCTTAACTTTACTAATTTTAGCTGGCTTTGGCTGCACACAGTCAAAATCGACTTATACGCCAGTTAAGTGCAGCGGGAGATAACGTTTAAACCTGCAAACAGAAATGGACCCGATACTAAAAAACCAAATAAACTTGTTTTGTGCGTAATATGTTGCCTAAAAAGCAGAAGTTGATACTAGACAAATTTGGAATAGTAGAACCACATGAGTAAACAGATCCTTCAAGCGTTGAATAATTTGGTACTCAAGTATTTCTCTCCCCTGTCCGGGAATATTACTACGATTGTTCCTGACTCTATTTGGTGGGCAATTTGAATAGCGGCATACATGGCCGCACCACTGCTCATCCCCACGAATATTCCCTCTTTGCTTACGATTTGCCTTGTCATTTCATAGGCGACTTCTGTCTCCACCATAATTGTGATATCAATTTGTGAGGGGTCATATATCGAAGGGACGATTGCCTCTTCCATATTTTTCAATCCCTGGATATAGTGCCCTTTTACAGGATGCGCACAGACGGTTTTGATTTGAGGATTATGTTCCTTCAATGCCTTACCTACTCCCATAATTGTGCCCGATGTGCCCAGAGAGGAAACAAAATAGTCTATCTTGCCGTTAGTTTGTTTCCAGATTTCCTCTCCCGTTGTCTTGTAATGGGCGATTTTATTGTATTCGTTTGAAAATTGGTCTGGCATGAAATACCCTTCGGGATGCTCTTTTACCATTTCTCTGGCTTTCATTATGGCTCCGTCCGTGCCCAATTTACCGTCTGTCAGCGTCACTTTGGCGCCAAAAGCCTTGATCATTTGTCTTCTTTCCATCGATACAGCGTCACTCATGACTATTTCGACATCATAGCCTTTAACAATCCCGATCATCGCCAGGGCTACCCCGGTGTTGCCCGATGTGGGCTCAAGTATAGTTTTCCCTTTGGATAACGTACCTGCTATCTCAGCTTGTTGGATCATGCTCAATGCGATTCTGTCCTTGATGCTACCGGTTGGATTAAGGCCTTCAAGTTTGGCATAGATGGTAGCGTTCTCGTTTGGATTGAGTTTATTGATCCTGACGATAGGGGTGTTGCCTATGGTTTGGAGTATGTTTTCGGCCATGTTTCTCCCTCGATTCATAATGATTTGACTTAGATTATGGCAGTGGCGTCAAGGTCTGTAAAGAGGAGCGTCCCGCAAAATCACCTGATCATCGCATCAGCGGGGTTTATATATCGAGAACAAGCCCCTCTCTTCTTCTAAGGGGATATTATTCCTCCACATCATTATTCATCCTTTTTCGAATAAGGAGGATACTGACCAGTAATCAATCTCGATCCCCCTCTATTGGAAAAGTAATGCCATATCCATTCGCTCATCACCTTATAACGGTTCCTGAACTGGACGAGCACCATAATGTGAATAAAAACCCAGGCTATCCAGGCAGGGAAACCGGACACTTTGAACCCACCGACCTGCAGTACAGCTTTATTCTTGCCGATAACCGTTACGATACCCTTATCCTTGAATTTGAAGGGCAACCGCTTTTCTTGGTTAAGATCACTTCGGATAATTCCTGCCACGTAGTTACCCTGTTGAACAGCCACAGGGGCAAGAAGGGGGAGAGGTTTCCCTTTTTCCAGAAATTGCGCGGCGTCGCCTATAACGAACACTTCGGGGTGATTTGTTATACTGCAATCGCTTTCAACGCACACCCGCCCCATGCGGTCTGTAACGGTTCCAAGTGATCCCATGATGGTGGTAGCGCAGGTCCCTGCGGCCCATAGGATGTTTGGTGTTTCAATAAACTCCTTGCCTATCCAGACACCTTCATCAGTGATATTGGTGATTTTGGTGTTCAGCCTGACTTCCACACCGAGATGTTCCAGTGCGATTTTTGCTTTGGCGCTCAACTCAACATCAAATGCATAGAGTATCCTGTCAAGGGCTTCAATCATTACAATTCTTGTGCGGGACAGGTCGATTCTCCTGAAATCGCCTTGCATTGCCTTTTTCGATAGCTCTGCCATGGCTCCTGCGGTTTCCACACCCGTAGGCCCGCCGCCAACAATCACGAAAGTTAAAAATCGCTGCACTTCAAACTCGTTTGATGAGCGTTCGGCTTTTTCGAAAGAGAGAAGGATTTTTTCCCTTATGTTCAGAGCATCGCTCAGGTATTTGAGCCCCGGGGCAGACTTCTCCCATGCATCATTTCCGTAATAACAGTTCTTAACTCCTGGTGCCAAAACAAGATAGTCGTAATGGTACCAGAGGTTATTAAAATGCACTTTTTTGCCATCGATATCAAACCTGGTGACTTCTCCCATAATAACCTGCGCATTTTTTTGGCTGCGCAGAATTTGTCTGATTGGGGCGGCGATATCACTGGGAGACAGAATGGCAGTCGCAACTTGGTACAGGAGTGGCTGGAAAAGATGGTGATTGGTTTTATCGATGAGGGTAATCTCTACATCTACATCAGTGAGCGCCTTCACAGCTGCCAGTCCTGCAAATCCCCCTCCCACGATAACAACTTTGTTATTCATCTTTTCAAGTCTCCTTTTTCATGATAACAGGAATGCTGTTGCGGGGAAAGGCAAAGCAAGCAATATAAAGAGACGGGAGGCTGGCTTTTCAGCATTCCAATCAGTTCTAACGAAAATGTGACGCTTTTAGCCTTTGATAGCGGTTGTCTTCGAACGGGATTATATGGATGCCTAAAATATTTTGCAGTTGTGGATGGGTCTGTAATTTATTAAATCACTATGCCAAAGGTTTCCGTGTTAAGGAGGTATAAGCCTAGTGCATCACTTGAAAAAGACACAGCATTCACTTTATTCTGCTTGAGTTGGTTTTGCCCAATAATGCGCGCCGATTACTCTTCATTGCCAGAAAACATCTTCAATTTCATCATGAATTGCTTTTCAGGTATTGTTGCAATTCGAAGAGTACCGAAAGATCGACATCCGCCAGAGTCTGTCTCCCATATTCAAAGGGGTTATCCATGTCATGAATAAGCAACATAATCGAGCTGAGAACGAAAGTGATGGCGCCGAACAATACCAGCCCACCAATCCCCCAGTCGTTCTGCGCGAACACAAAAATCAAAAAAACCGCACCTAGAGCTATATCGGCGACAATGTGAGCCCCGGGTATATCGTTGGTATACGCGATATAATCGATTCGGTGCGAGAGTCTGTCGATGTTAGTAAGGTTATCGCGTAGTTTTAAAAGGATGCTCGTCGCTGTGTTTTTTTTCCATAGTTCGGTTATGTCCTCATTGATCTGGTTCATTTGCTGATCGAGAAGGGATTTGTGCCAGTGATTTTTACGGAAATTGTCCGTGATAACGCCCAGCAGACCCTCTACGTGCCGTGGTATGTCAGTTT
>CAZUXO010000063.1:0-3300 GCA_964624325.1 uncultured Dehalococcoidales bacterium | reverse complement strand
AGATACACCATCGGGTAATTTTACTTGAGCCGAATTCAGTTTGTCCGGATTTCTAGCGGACGCAACCAAATTACAACCTCTTTCGAGGGCTTGCTTGATAATCTCCTGTTCCGCCTTGCCTGTTGAGCCAAAACCGCAATATTCATTGAGCACAATCCTTGCCTTGATATTCATTCCCCCGTGTAGGCTTGTTATGCGAGAAGGATAACGTCTGGAATTTGCCAAACTCACCCGCTTGCCTATAAAAGGGGGCACCAGCTCAAACTGGTGCCCCCGGGTTCACAAAACGAGCATCATTTAGACGCCGACTGCTTTTGGCGTTGATGAACTAGGCTGTAAATAGCAGGAATAACAAACAAAGTTAGGAATGTCGAAGTGATCATGCCGCCGATGACGACGATGGCCAACTCGGCGCTTAGCATTGTGCCTGAACTGACAATTACCGCCATTGGAATCATAGCCAGTATGGTGGTGAGAGCTGTCATGATGATGGGGCGCAGACGCGTCTTGCCGCCTTCTACAAGCGCTTCCTGCACGCTCTGCCCGCTCTTACGCAGGTGTTCCACCATAGACACCAGCACGATGGCGTTGGTAAGCACGATACCCACCAGCATCAGCATCCCCATCATGGCCGAGACGCCCAGCGTATTGCCGGTTATGAGCAGGGCCAGGATTGAGCCGATGAAGGCGAAGGGGATGCTGGCCATTATGATCAGCGGGTTGACCAGCGAGCGCATCATGGCGATGACGATGGCGAAGACCAGCACGATTGCCAATAATATGGCAATGCCCATGCGGGTGAAGGTATCGGCCATCATCTCGGCGATGCCGGAAATCTTGATCTCCACGCCGGGATGCGCGGTCATGGCGTCTATTTCTACCTGAATGGCGGTGTTGACGGCACCCACGTTTTTATCGGTGATGGTGCCAGTGATGGTGGCTGACAGCACTGTATCTGTGTGGCTGATGTGCGAAGGGGTGTCTAGCAGGGTGACATTGGCCACCTGGCTGAGATTGACCGACACGGGGTAGCCGATTTTGAGACTGTTCGCCTGTTTTACGCTATCGATGTCCGAGGTTACGCTCTTGATGTAGATGGAGTGGTCAACACCGGAAAGTGAAACCGTCTTGCCGGGCAGGGTACCGCCGTAAAGGAGCAGCATGAATTCCTGCTGCAGGCCAGCCATCTGGGATGGTGGTAGGCCGGAAGTGACCAGTTTGGACTGGTCGAGGGCGATGTTGAGCTGGGGAATGACAGTAGTGAGGTCGCTTTTAAGGTTAGTTACACCCGTCACGCCCTTCAATTTTTCAATTAACTGGGCAGTAACAACAGCGATATCCGCCGGGCTATCGCCCTGCACGGAGAGGCTGAGGGCTGAGGAGGAACTCATGCCGCCGCCCTCACTGGAACCAGAGGCGACTTCTATCGTCGCCTTTTCCCCGAGAGCCTGGCAGGCACCATTGATGTCCGCCACCTCCTGTGCTATGGCGGCGTTGGATTTCAGGTAAACGGTGATGGCCGCCGTGTTGGAGCCGCCACCCCCCTGTGCCGCACTCATAATGCCTGAAAGGGAGCTTGAGGAGGTGCCAATGCTGGAGGTGTAAGTCCGCACCCCCGCATCTTTACTCAGCAGCGTTTCGATTTTTGTTACCACGGCGCCGGTGGCATTGATATCAGCGGAGGGAGGCAGTGAGACTGCGATGCTTATCGTCTCTTCGCCGAACGAACCGGACATGAAAGATGTGCCAGTCATACTGAGGAGACCGACGCTGCCAACCAGCAGTACGACGGCTGTCACGATAGTGGCTATGCGGTGACCCAGCGTCCATTTGAGCGATTTGACGTATCCTTTCTGGTACCAGTTGTCACGTCCCACGTTCACAACTTTAGCCTTGGAACTCACCAGCCATTTGGACATTGCGGGGATGAGGGTGAGGGCTACCAGTAGCGAGGCCAGCATGGCGAAGGTGACCGTCAAACCGAATGGCAGAAACATTTCGCCTACGATACCGCCAATAAACATCAATGGCAAAAATATGGCAATGGTGGCGAGCGTGGCGGAGGTGATGGGGGTGGCCACCTCTTTGGCACCGCCGATGGAGGCTTCTTTGAAACCCTCTCCGGCGCGCATCCTGCGGTAAACGACCTCGATGATGACGATGCTGTCGTCTATCAGGCGCCCTACGGCGATGGTCATGGCTGAGAGGGTGATGATATTGATGGTAATGCCGGAGAGGCGCATGCACAGAAAGCCGAAGAAGATGCTCAGGGGGATGGAGATGGCGGTGATAAGCGAGGCGCGCACCGTCCACAGGAAGAAGAATACCACCAGCACAGCCAGTATGCCGCCTAAGATAGCCTTTTCCTCAAGCTGGGAGATGCTGGCGTTGATGAAATCCGCCTGGTTGGAGATGGTGGTGATGGTGACTTCTTCCCCCAGTTGTTTCTGGAGTTCCACCACCATGGCGACCACGTCTCCGGCAACGTTCACGGTGTTGCCGCCCCCTGTTTTTACTACAGACACACTGATACTCAAAAGACCGTTGATGCGCGTGATAGCCGTCGACGGCAGTGGGCTGAGGCTGATACTGGCGACCTCGCCCAGAGTAACGCCGCCGCCGAGCTCGGTACTGCTGACCTCACTCAGGGAGGTATAGTGGTTTCTTAGTAGTCCGGCCATTTGGGCCATAGAGACGCCGTGTTGGTTCATTTTAGCCACATCGGGCAAAATGACGATCTGGTCACGGTCGCCGCCCTCGGCATCCACTCGGAGGACGCCGTCAATCTGGGATATGGCGGGCACAATCTGCTTATCGACTATCTGTTTAAGCTGGTCCGCAGGCATGGCCCCGGAGACACCCAAGGTGACCAGCGGCATGTAATTCATGTTGATAGGGATAACTTGCGGGTTGGCCGTGCCTCCGCTCTGCGCCGCGTATTCTACGACCGCTTTCGGCAGCCTGAGCTGGCTCAAGGCCACTGTGAGGCTATCGCCCACCTTGGTCATGTCCGTGCCAAATTCGAACTCCGCCATTACCACGGATAGGTTGGAGATAGAGGTCGAGGTCACATGCTTCAGGCCTTTCCCCGACCAGCCGTCCCAGACGGTTTTTTCAATGGGCGCGGAGACGTCGCTTGCCACGGCGTCTGGGGTGGCCTGGGGATAGACAGTGACGATAGTGGCGTAGGGCAGGCTGATGTCGGGCATGAGCTCAGTCTTTATGCCCATAAAAGCCCAGACGGAGGCCGCGGCGATGAGCAGGGCTAACACGATTGTCACAACTCTGCTGCGTAACGCT
>CAZUXO010000062.1:0-3868 GCA_964624325.1 uncultured Dehalococcoidales bacterium | reverse complement strand
GACTTTTAATCAGGTGGTGCTGGGTTCGAACCCCAGGCGGCTCACGCTCTAATTCCCCAGAGTTGCTAACATATTCCTCAGATTTACACCTCGTATTATCTAACCCGCCATGGAAATATCCACAACTCTCCGTTGAAGCTCGTATAGAAGGCGTCTAATTGAATTGCTGATTATACCAGTAAAGGGATGTGCTCTAAACCCAAATAATGAGTCCTTGCTACTGGGCCACTGAATGGAGATATATTTATTGAGACTGCGGGTTAAGATCAGGGTATAATATAGTTAAACCATCCGGGCAATTCCATAGAAAATGGGGCTTCGGAGTGCTCACTAACGTATTACTCTACTGACTGCCAATAACATAAAAGCCCTCAGCCAGTATTATCCGTCGTTTGATTGCCCTTCTATTTTCAAAAAAGCGGCAACCACAACAGGATCGAATTGGCTGCCTGCACCCATAATAATTTCTTTAAAAGCCTCGTCTTTGGGCATGGCCTTGCGATAAGGCCTATCGGAAATCATGGCATCATAAGAATCAGCCACCCCAATAATACTCCAATTAAAAGGAAACCCATCAGGATTTTGGCACTCACCTTTTATTCCATCAGGATATCCTTTCCCGTCATAGCGTTCATGATGATGTCTGACCATGGAAAGTATTTCGTCATCCTCAGTAATTGGTTTCAATATACGTTCCGCCGCCGTACTATGAAAGCAAACTGTCTTATACTCTTCATCGGTCAATCGGCCTGCTTTATTCAAGATAGACTCACTCACGCCTATCTTGCCAATGTCGTGTACCAAAGCAGCAGTTCTTACTTTTTCCTCAAGGCCTGCACTCAATCCCAATTGTCTTGCAATACCCACAGAAATCTCAGCCACACGCTCTGAATGGCCGGCAGTGTATTTATCCTTGGCTTCCAGTGCTTGCGCTAAAGAAGCAACAGAATTGAAAAAGGACGCTCTGATGCGAACTGCCTGCGCTTCGACCATCTCTTCAAGATGTTGTTGATAGTTTCGATTGTCCAGCCGCAATATACGGTTTTCTAGCGCCTGCTCCATTTTGACTTTTAACTCTCTGAAGTTGAAGGGTTTGGTTATATAGTCATCGGCACCGCGGTGCATGCAATCAATGCAAGTGTCATTATCGGTTATTGCGGTAACCATAATCGCGGCGGTATCAGGGTAGGTTGTTACTATATCGCCCAATAGTTCTACCCCTGTCCTGCCAGGTAGATTGATATCCAGTAAAACGAGCGCCACAGTGTTGTTCCTCATAAGCTCTAGCGCTTCTTGAGCCCCGCCAGCTTCGAGGCAGGAGTATCCGGCGATCAACAAGCTATGTTTTAACAGCTTGCGGATATGCTCTTCATCATCGACGATCAGGATTGTACCTTGCTGTTTCATAAACCCTCGCCAAAAGCTCTAAACATAAGTGTCAGCTAACAGTCTCCGAATACTAATGCATAATGTTTCCCTACCTGTACAAACGAAAATCAGTATAGCATAATATTTGCGCTACAAAACGACTCGTATGCCTAATAATGAAAGCAGTTTGCTTGGTCAATATTGCAAGTTATAATATGGGTTATCAACCCTATTCATTTTTTTATAACCCGACGCAATTATTGGTATATTTGGTCGTCCTATCATATGTCTCAAGCATAAAGTATTTCGAATACAAATCGGATTTTATAGCTGCTTTTATCATTCTTCATAGACTTAGAGTTAATGGTAAAAAACAAGATCAGCTATCAGCAAGATTATTCATAAGCAAACCAGCATACGTTTTCTGCTTCAAAGGCACTTAATGGGGACAAGGGATGCATAAACTTTGAAGTAGCCAATAGTGTCGGCCTAAATACAAAGAGACTTTTGGCTTTGGTCCTCGGTACCTGCGTCCAGTATCCCAACAAACCCACTCCCTTTACAGTTAGCGTAATTGGAGCTAAAATAGGCCTAGTTTGAGCGGGAGTAATTCAGTGGTAGAATGTCTGCTTCCCAAGCAGAATGTCGCGGGTTCGAGTCCCGTCTCCCGCTCCAAATTCCTGAAATAGCCGTGCCGTTACCAATATTATTGGCGGTTAACGGATATTTTAGGTAAATCCAAATCTACTTCCTAAATAACTCGGTACGTTTATCCATTAACCATGTGTAATTTAATGTCATTCTTGAATTTCTACCGGGTATATTCGGCACAGAGCATTCTTAAGTGGCCAACCGCCGGTGACTTTATTACATACTTCTGGGTCGTCATTTAACAGGACATTGATGTTGGATTCCCAGACACCATGCAGGGAGGGTTCTGCAGCCGACATTTCAGGATACCACCAGTCATGTTCGGCATGCACCACATCTGGTTTAATCCCATCAAAATATTGGGCTTTCTGCTTAACCTTTCCCCGAATGGTTTCAATCCACACCCAACTCCCGTCTGCTACGCCTAAACTCCGGGCGGTATCAGGGTGTATCTGGATAATTGGGTCAGGATGAGACTTACGAACTGACTCAACCTGCCGCCATTCCGAATGAAAATACTGGCGGACACGGCCACCTGTGGTTAACATCAAAGGAAAACGATTTGCCAATTCAGGATTGCTTATGGGTGTCTCTGCGGGTTCTATGAAAGTCGGAAGCGGATCATACCCCAAAGATTCGAAAATGGTCGAATACAACTCCACTTTTCCGGTGGGAGTGGCAAAGCCCTTTGTAAGATATTTCTTGTACTTTTGAGGCTTTAGTTCACAGCGGCGCTGGTACACATACTGGCTGTGGCTAAGTCCGGTAGGTGCGAGAAGCGCATCAAAGTAGCTTTCCATGGTTTCCCATGGCCAATATTTTCCTTTTCCGAGGCGCGTAGCCAATTCCCTATATATATCATAATCCGTCTTGTGGTCGTATTCTCCAGGCACCCGCGTTGGCATGGCTGCTTCACCAGCCACCACATAATTTGAATGGCCATTGAAATCCCATAGTATCGGTCTCTCCAGCCAGCTGGCAGTAGGGAGAACGTAGTCGGCTAAATCCGCCGTGGGAGTCATAAAGAAATCAGATACCACTACCAGGTCAAGTGTATTTAGTGCCTTGTACACCAGTTTGGTGTTAGCCTGGGTTAGCATGGGATTGGCACCAAAAGCGAACATGGCTTTCACCGGATATGGTTCTCCGGTGATCATTGCTCTGTATACAGATGGGCCGTGGGCGGCTACATGCGGAGCAAACCTCCTCCCCCATACACGTAGGGCACTTTGATCCATGAGTTCAGCTGCCGGTCTGGTAAGAAGACGAAAGCGCGAGGCTCCAATGGGTTGTCTCATGGTTACTGTTGGGGGGACTTGCGGTTCCACCTCATAACCGGCGAGTATATCCGGGTGTAGACCTACCTGTCCTTCACCACCATCAACATCTATGTTGCCCATAAGCCCTGAAAGAATCCACCTTGCCTGAAGGGCTTGTGCCACCCCTTGTGAGTGTTCCACGCCCATACCCTCAACGAAGCAACCTGGGCGATTTTCGGCATACATACGGGCAGCCTGCCGTATCATGCCTGCTGGAACCATAGTTATTTCGGCCACAGCTTCAGGAGTATATTCCACGATGCGTTTGTGAAGCTGTTCGAAGCCATGGCACCACTCCCGAACAAAGTCGGCGTCATACAAACTCTCGGCTATTACGACATGTATCATCCCCATCAGCAAAGCTGCATCAGTACCCGGCCGCAGTTGAAGCCAGATATCAGCCATCTCAGCAGAGCGTGTCTTTCTGGGATCAATGACGATGATTTTGGCTCCATTCTTTCGTGCTTCAAGGATGCTCGGAACGTTGATTGGCCTTGCCACCAGTGGCTCTGCACCAAGTAAAACGATAC
>CAZUXO010000061.1:0-2618 GCA_964624325.1 uncultured Dehalococcoidales bacterium | reverse complement strand
AGTCACCGCATGCGAGTGGATCTCGGTCAAGTGGAAAGCCGCGAATATCACCAACCATGATTTACAGAGAGCTCTGCGCGCATCCTACGAAGACGCTTTAAACTCAATTAATTTCGCCTTCCGGCAGAAAGAAGGCTTATTGGACAGGCTTGGCAAAAACCGCCTGCACAAAGAAATTACTAGCAGCTTTAACGAACAATTCCTCAATCCTTTCATCGCAGAGAGAAAATTAAGTTCAGAAGAAACCAGATCGCTTGCCTTGAACTGCTCAAGCTACTGTAAGCTGTTGTGCGACTCCATTGATACAGTATTACCTCTTACTGAGGTATCTGAGCTTACTATTGAAGACCTACTGCTCACAGGCCGCAACCTCAAGGGAGCTGAGGATTTATTGAAGCTCAATATGACGGCCACGACAGAATTAATTGAGAGAATTCGACAGGTCGAAGGTATCCCAGAACTATTTTGTGATCTATTAGCATACAAAGGGCTTCTGCTTGGATCCCTTGTATTCTTCTTCAATGAGCGTATTAAGAGCGATCAGCGCGTACGCAGCATTCTTATGCACTCCGAATTGCAGCGAATCAGGGAGGAATTCAATCGCCAGCACCGTCAGCAAATCACCCTGTTAGAGGATGCGCTGAAATCTAACACAAATAGATTTGACGTATGCCTGACACCAATTAGGGATAACCTTAACGAGGTGAAAAGCAGCCTGGAAAGAGTGGAGGCCACACTTACGCAAAATACCAAATACCTTGAACGTATATATGACATACTCTGCCAGGATAGAGGCCTTAACGATAAAGAGCGCAAACAGCTTCATGCAGGACTAAGTATAACCTTAAACCTGCACGATAAGTACGAATTTGATGAGTCCAGTCCCGTGGGTTACGGTTCAGTGGCAGTTGTATATAAAGCTGTCCATAAAGGGCTTCAGCAGGTAAGAGCACTCAAAGTGCTTAAACCTGAGCACAGAAATAATCCTGAGGTCGTAGAAAGGTTCCTGCGGGAAGCCATCATTTTGGGCAGTTTAAACCACCCCGGTATTGTCGGTATCTACGATGCTGGTGGAGGTGGTCCCGATCTGGACTTCTATCTGGAGATGGACTATGTAGAAGGCACTACCCTACGCAAATATATTGAGACACAGCCATTTAACATTGATAAGGTTCTCAATCTTATAAGGCAACTTGGCACCACCGTGCAGAAAATACATGCGGCAGGTATCATCCACAGAGACCTAAATCCGCGAAATATTATGGTAGATAGCACCAGCAAGCTCACGGTGATGGATTTCGGCGTTGCCAAGATCGTGGGACTCGAGGGACTTACCCGCGACGGACAGGTGGTGGGCACGCATGATTACATGGCACCAGAACAACAACGTGGTCAACGCGTAGATGAGAGGGCGGATATCTACTCATTCGGCGTGATTGTCTATGAACTTTGCACAAAGCGCATGCCTTCTATACCCCTGCTGCCCATGAGGCAATATCAGGCTGCGGTGCCTATATGGCTCGAGGAAACAATAGTAAAGTGCCTCCAACCTGAAAGAAACATGCGCTATCTAAACATTGATCAAGTAATTGCGAACTTTGAGGCGAACATCAGTAAGGTCACTGATGAACCAGCCACTCCTCGAGTTCCACCTACAACTGCACCGGAAAATCATGTTAAAGAGAACTTGCCTTCCGCTGATACTGCTAAAGTCGCAAAACCTATTGCAGCAACTTCAGCCATGGATGACGTCGTCAATACAATTATTCCTATTTTTGAATCTAAAGTCGCAAAACCTATTGCAGCAACTTCGGCCGGTAAAATGTCGCCAGTCCTTGATGTTAATCTTGCAAAGCTTGATTTAAAAGTAATTCCGTGGGGCATTCAAAATAATAAGGTAATCATAGTGCGCAACAAGGGCCAAGGCAAGCTGATGGGTACTATTAGCGCCAGTAATAAATGGATAAATGTTGATCCAACGTATTTTGAATTGGAAACAGGGGAACGAAGTGCACTGGTAACTATTGACCCTACCATATTAAAGCAAGGAAATGCGAACAGGGGAAAGATAAATATTTTCTCTAACGGTGGTAATTCAACAGTTGAGGTTTGTGTAACCCAGGACGAGAAACCCATTGCCAAATCAGCACCGGTGATGACACAGTCACGTAAACAAGTGCGACTGCACCCCGTTCTCATAATATTATTGATTATTACAGTTTTGATTACAAATGGCATTTACTTTTTCCCTAAAATTGGAGAGGCGGCACTGAATTCAATAATGGTCAATAGTATTTCAGACAACCGAGTCTATTCAAATGCTATCAAAGCGACCAACCCTAAGAAGAGAATTGCCTTTTTATCCAGCCTCTCGAATACGCCAGCTACCACTCTTCTCGGTAAGGAGGGTTATGTAATCTGTACTATGGACGATGATGGGGGAAATCTGAGAGTACTAGTAGAAGATTGCACGCATTATTCTGAGCCGCAATTATCACCAAACGGTGAAAAGGTTTTATTTCGCACTCGATGGCCTTTCGATCCATACGAGGCTGGTGAAAGACAGCCCATAAAGGTAATAAA
This sequence comes from uncultured Dehalococcoidales bacterium, assembly GCA_964624325.1. Lineage (GTDB taxonomy): Bacteria > Chloroflexota > Dehalococcoidia > Dehalococcoidales > UBA1222 > SURF-27. The sequence goes on along the minus strand of CAZUXO010000061.1, from coordinate 35 downwards.
TGCAGATGGAAGCAATTTAATTGAACTCGCAGAAG
>CAZUXO010000060.1:0-3980 GCA_964624325.1 uncultured Dehalococcoidales bacterium | reverse complement strand
CGGATCGCGGTTTTCTGGCGGCCTAGTTTTGATAACGTTGGTGATGTATACCTGCTCACGTTTAAGGTCAATTGATTTCAGGAGTTGATCCAAAAACTGGCCGGCTGAACCTACGAAAGGACGCCCCTGCTGGTCTTCGTGCCAGCCCGGAGCCTCACCTATGAACATGATTTCAGCTTCCTCAGAGCCTTCCCCGGGAACCGCTTGAGTCCGCAATTTCGATATTTCGCACTTGTGGCAAGTGCGTATACACTGATAGAGCTCAGTTAGAGCCGACATACTATGTTTGGCAGGGCTATAATTGATGTCTGCACTTCCTGAGCAATGATAACACGGGTAATATGTCAAGTCAATTTAAATTAGCTTTGAAAAAGCTGCATTTCCCAACTGTTTATCGGCAAAACACTTCGGTTGATTGAGGTCTGAACGCGTCAGGCCAAAGTGGGCGGTTAAACGTGAGATGCAACATCCGGCGAAATTCTTCACATCTCACTGATGAATACGAGCATGAACATTCGGCATGCTCTGGCTGGAATCCATATACCGAATCAATATTGACCATCTTATGAGCTTTACTCCAAGTGTATTAACTTGTGGTAGAATAATCGGAATGTTTTGCAGAAACACGTCCAATAGAGAGCTACTAAATGCCTAAAACTTTTTCAATACTCATCCCAACTTATAACGAGCACGATAACATCGCTCCGCTCCTGGAGCGCATTGCCAATGCTATCCCTGGCAGCGACTATGAAGTGGTTTTTGTGGATGACGACAGCCGCGACGGGACTTCGCAACTTATAATTAAGCTCGCCTCCAAATATCCCGCCAGAGTGGTGGTGCGAAAGGGTAAAAAAGGACTGGCCTCGGCAGTGGTCGATGGCTTTGACATGGTATCTACCGATACCGTGGTGGTAATGGACGCTGACCTGCAGCATCCCCCTGAGGTTGTTCCGGCACTGGTGAACGCCCTGCAGAACGGTGCCGATGTCGCCGTGGCCAGCAGGTATGTTCCCGGAGGAGGAACAGCCGGTTGGAGCAGAACCCGCAAGATAATCTCTAGCGGCGCCATACTGCTGGCACGGATTATTTTACCCCATAGCCGCAGGGTGAAAGACCCCATGTCCGGATTTTTCGCTTTCAAGCGGAGCGTCATATCCGGTGTGGTCCTCGCTCCTATCGGTTACAAGATATTACTGGAGATTCTCGTGATGGGCAAAAGCAACAAAGCCACAGAGGTGCCTTTGTTGTTCCAGCCGCGCGAGAAGGGCAAAAGCAAGCTGGATGCGAAACAGGAAATTGAATATGTAAAACATCTCTTAAGCCTCATGCGCCGCAGCGGGGAACTTGCACGATTCGGAAAATTCCTGCTGGTTGGGGCCAGCGGTGTCGTGGTAAACGAAGGACTGCTGTGGTTATTAACAGACAAAGCTGGGCTTTATTTCATGTTATCCTCAGCCATTGCCATCGAGACTTCGATAATCACTAATTTCATACTCAATCACCGGTTTACCTTTGCCGACCTTAAAGGAAAGGGCGTAAAATCATACCTAACCAGACTAGGCCAATTCAACCTGGTGAGCATGATTGCTGTTGCTATAAATTTGAGTCTGTTGTGGTTGTTTAAAACCGAGTTCGGCGTACAATACCTGATTGCCAACCTGATAGGCATAGGCGTTTCGATGATGTGGAATTATATCGCTAACAGTTTGTGGACATGGAAAAGATAAAAACAACTTTTACCAAACTGAGCCACTGGCAGTATTTTCCGCTGATAGTGTTATTGCTGGTGTCTCTGGGTTTGCACCTTGCCACTATCACCCGCCCTAATGAGCCGCTTTTCGACGAGCAGCATTACGTCCCTGATGCCAGACGCATAGTAAACGGAGAGGGCACACTACGCATGGAGCACCCACCGCTGGCCAAGCTCATCGTTGCCGGTGGCATCAAGATCTTTGGGGATAACCCATGGGGCTGGCGCATGCCGGCGGTTATTTTAAGCATAATCGCACTGATGGCTTTCTACGACATATGCCGCAGACTGGGGACTTCGCACAGGACCGCCTTTCTGGCAACTCTCCTGCTAAGCACAGAAAACCTCATGTTCATCCACAGCGGCATGGCCATGCTGGACATATTCGAAGTCGTCTTGACCATATTTGCTTTCTGGTTATACCTCAAGGGACCGCGCTGGTGGTGGGCGGCAGCCGTCTCCGTAGCACTGGCAGGTCTTTGCAAATTCAGCGGTATCCTCACCATTATTCCCATCGGCCTGCACTGGCTAATAATAGGTTTTAAGCCTAACATGGGAAATCCAGTTGAAATAGCACAAACTCACGCCCCAATCACTGAACAATCATCTTTTGGAGTTACCGTCACGGAAAGGGCTCAAACGCTCCACGCTGAAAACGTCACAATCATGGTGGGTGAAATCTGCGCCTCATCTTCTGAAACCCAACTCCCAGAGAGTCCACAGATAATCCGGGATGAAAACGCTGCAATCAGTCAAGCCACAGATGGTCCTATCCCCGATGCTTCCCAGATTTCGATCATCCAGAGTGCGCCCACAAAAAAGAGTAGTTTCTGGGCTTCATATGGCAGGCCTATTACTTTTATTCTATCCATGACATTGGCTCCCATCGCTTTTTTCCTGTTCTACGGCGTTTTTGAGATGATAATCTGGACCAAATGGATCCCGTTTGTGGTCTGGGGGTATTGGGACCAGGGGATCGTCGGTGATATCAAGAACGCATTATCACTGACCAACAGCATCAAATTCAGTTATGACGGAGCATTCCCCAGTCGACCATGGGAATGGATACTCTCCCCTACGGGCTCTTTTTACTTTTACGGTTGGTTGTTCAACCCGGATAACTACAAGAACATCATGCTGCCATACTGGTACACGCCCAGTTATAGCGGCATGATCAACCCTTCGCTCTGGTTGAGCGGACTTGCGGTAATCCCTTTCGTAATCTGGAAATCTTTCAAAAAAAACAATGCCGCCATTTTCGTCGTTTGCTGGATAACCGGCACATGGCTGGTGTGGATACCACTTTTCCTGGCCACCAACCGAATTACCTACATGTTCTACTACCTGCCCACAATCGGTGCTATTGCGCTTGGTACGGCTCTTGTCGTATCGGCGTTTCTCAACAAAGCCCAGGCAAAAGCGAAGGGGTTCCGAAAACGCTTTCTGGACCTGTCCATGGCCTCATTCCTCCTTGTTCACTTGCTCTCATTCTGCATACTCTCACCGCTTCACCTTTGGCTTTCCATACCGGTTGGCGCCATGCTGTTGCTTTTCGTGCTGTTTTACATGGGCTTAGGCTGGAGTTTCAACATAGAGTTCTATTTATGCGCTGCCATCGCCAGCCTGATAATGCGCTTCGCCCTCTACTGGCCGCTTAGGGACTGGCTCGTTACTGGCAATGCCCCCTGGGGTTTGCCTGAGGTATCCCTGCTGTGGGCTGTCAGCGTTTTAATAGGACTGGCCATCGCATGGATACTTTTCATGATCATCCACCTGTCATTGAACCGCATCATCAGGAACAACACAAGCCCGCCCCAGAATGATGCCAATCTGCCGCCATTAGAGGTAACACAGCCCTAAATAATAGGTTTCCGCCCGGCAATAACTCTACGACACAACCAAACGAACCCTTTTACAGGGCAACATCTCTCGCATAAGTCCACCCCCTGAACTTTTGTGTATTTATGCTTTTCTGCGGTTGCTAATAATGCGTTGCAAGAGTTAAAATACAGATTGTGCCAATAGCACTGTATTAAAATATTTTCGTTTCCCAGTGAAGGAGATTATGAGCGCACTAGAAAAGGCAGACCCTGAAATCAATTATGCAATAACCCTGGAAGGGAAAAGGCAAAAAGAGACCATCAACCTTATTGCTTCAGAAAACTACGCCAGCCGCGCCGTGTTGGAAGCACAGGGATCATTTTTAACCAACAAATACGCCGAAGGATAC
>CAZUXO010000059.1:0-2905 GCA_964624325.1 uncultured Dehalococcoidales bacterium | reverse complement strand
TATGAAACAGAAATTCGGCCGGCGTTTCAAGAACAACAGGCAGCCATTCAAATTCACCGCTGATTTCGAGGTGGAAGGCTACCTGCGGCACCGCGGCAAGAGTTTCGTAAAAAGGTTCGACGCCAATACGTATCTCTATGTAACCAAAGCCATCGATTATTTCGACATGCTGAGCGGCAAGAGCCTTAAGGAACTGCTCAGAGGCTGTGGTATGGAGGTTCTGGTTATAGCTTTCAAATCCGACTGGCTCTATCCGTCGTATCAGTCCCAGGAAATAGTAAAGGCCTGCAAGCAAACCGGCCTGCGCGTCACTTATTGCGAGATTGACTCAAGCTACGGCCACGACGCTTTCCTCCTGGAAACCGAAGAGGAGACTCATCTAATTAAGCACTTCCTGGAAAAGGTGTCAGCAATCGAGGTGGCGGCATGAAATTCGATGCTGCGAAACTGGAATATGACATTATTACTGGATGGATCACCCCCGGATCTTCGGTGCTCGACTTGGGCTGCGGTGACGGGGAGCTTTCTGCCCGTCTGGTCAAAGAGAAAAAAGCCAGTGTTCAGGGTATCGAGATTGACGAGCAGGCTATCTATAAATGCGTGGCCAAAGGCCTCAGTGTTTTACATGGGGACATCGATTCCGGTCTGACCGACTACGCCGATAAATCCTTTGATTATGTCATCCTCAACGAGAGCTTCCAGCAGGTCAAAAAACCCGAGCTTGTTTTAACGGAATCTCTGCGCGTGGGCAAAAAAGTCATTGTCAGCTTCCCCAACTTCGTGCATTATACTGCGCGCTGGCAGTTATTTTTTAAAGGCACCGTCCCGGTTACGCCCTCGCTTCCTTATGAATGGTATAACACGCCCAACTTGCACTTCCTCAGCATCAAGGACTTCATCGAGTTCTGCCGCAAGAGAAACATCAAAATCGAGAAAACCGGATTTGTGGGAAAAGGAGGCAGAGCCAGGATGCTGCCCAATCTGACTGCGCTGGTAGGGATATTTCTCATTTCGAAAAAGTAACAATCACGAGCTGTAGTTATATCCCCCAGCGAAGCAGGCAAGACCGATAAGTTTGTTACTTGCATGAGCGGTTTGTCTCGCCGATTGCGCTGAGAAAATCTTTCCGTACGGATTTATCCATTCCTCGCTAAATCTGGGCTTAGTGTGTAAACATTGATGCTTGTATTGCAAAAGGCTCTTTTTTAGAACGTAATAAAGGAAGTGGGGGGCTAACCGGCAAAGGTCTCAAGGAAGACACGCCAAACCTTATATCGACTGATAAATCTGCTCGATCAGGCCAAAAGGTTAGTTAGAAAGTGTTTCCTTTTACAAATTGCTAATGTTCTTCACTCGCTTGCTTTGAAAATGACGCCACCAGAGAAGAAATGCCGCCAGTGCCAGCAAAGTTAAGCCTGGCGCCCCGAAGACCAGCAGAAAAGTGAACGGGGTGCCTGCACTCCAATGCTCTGCCAGTGTAGCCCAATAGTTCTGTAACCCGAAAAGCAATAAAGCCAATCCGGCGGCGGCGATAAGCCACTCGTACCATTTGACCACAACATGAGTACCGCGCAACCACACATAAAGCAAAGCAATGATGGCCACTACCAGCATACCCACCAAAAACCACACTGTCATACCTCCTATCGTTAATCGTAGCCCCATGGAGGCAGGTCAAGATCCCAGAATTTTTCAATATCCTCGCCGGACCTGACGCCAGCTCCGAAAAAGAGGTCATCCGCCTTGCGCCAGAAGTGGTTGAGCGCTGGATTGGTGGCCACCGAGGCGCGAAAAGTATTGCTGTAAGACGACTGCGGCTTTTTAGAATAAGGGCAGACAGCAAAGCAAGTGGCACATCCGCTCACGGTCTGTATGTAGGCGAGACAGCGCTCCACTGCCCAGAAGTAGCCCTTGACGCCCGGATTGAACCAGGGCTTGCCTCCTGTCTCCCAGCTGGGGTCGGTAGCCGGAGTTATGGCCTTTGAAGGGCAGTAATCGGCGCATTTCTTGCATGTGCGGCAGAAATTGAAGGCTCCGAAGTCCACCGGTTTACCAGGAGCCAGCGGCAGGTCGGTGATGAGTTTATTCACCCTTTGCTGCAGGCCGTGCTCAGGGGTAATTATATGCCCGATGCGGCTCATTTCGCCCAGTCCGGCCATTACTCCCAATCCGGTAGCCAGAGCCAGAGCATTGTAATTCGAAGCCTCCCCCAGCCCCATATAGCCCAGTGTGCGCAGGAATTGTTGCAGTTGCCCCTGAATCAGGCTTCTCAAATTATACATATAGTTGTGGGAGGTTTGACTGAATTGCGTTATCGGGCGCTTCATCAGCTCATCCGCCATGCGCAGGGTATAAACTACCGCCCAGCGCGCCTTCTTAGGCATTACGCGGTAGCCTTTCTGCGGGTTATCTTCAGGCTTGTCCACATCTAATATATCAATTCTCGGTCCTGCCGCTGCGCCCACCCCGGTATCGTAAGCGTAAATCAGCTTCTCGGTGGTGTCAGTATCCAGTTCGACGAAACTCACCTGCGAGGCGCCATGTAACTTGAGGAAGGCCCTCACTAATCGGGAATTTTCTTCTTGTGTGCCATCCCAGCGCGGCACTCCCAGGCTTTCCGGAGTGGGTGAGTTCTGTGGTCCAATGAAAGAATTAGTGGCCCAGTTGTTGGCGCTAGACAGTGCGTAATCAGGCAACGTGAAGCCGGGTTTTTTCTGCGCCATCCAGTTAGTAAGGTTGGCACGCTGGGCGCGGAAGACTTCGTCGTATTGTTCGGGCCCCAGGGCCATCTGCAGACCGGCGGCCCACATGACGAAGTGGTAGTCGAAGCGTTTCATCATTTTCCAGTCAACTTCCGTTGTGGGCTTGTCAACCTCTTTAACCCACGACGGGCGTTTCCATTGGG
>CAZUXO010000058.1:0-2609 GCA_964624325.1 uncultured Dehalococcoidales bacterium | reverse complement strand
AACACATACCAAGGAACAGGTACTATGGGACGTATTGGACGTGAACTGGAGGAATGCCAGGGACCAATGTGCCAGTATCTTGCTCCGCCTGCGAAAGGAAATATCCAAAGCGGCGAAAAGCCCTGATATTCAAAAAGTGATAGCATGCTCCATTGGTAGCACGAAAAAGCCGACCGCGAAAAATACCGACGCCGAAAAAAGAATTGAAGCGGGCCTGTTGAAACAGATATGGCAAAACGTTTATTGGGATAAATAGAACTCTAAAAACGCTATGTTCGAAACCGAAATAAATGCTTGAAATATTTTGGATATATCAAGAGACCTTGATGCGAGGTCCAGAGATATAGTTGTCTTTACTTTCAGGGGAATAGCTAAAAAGGATTTAGCCGAAGAATTAACCAAAACATGGAATTCGCTGGTCACAACGTTAATCGAAGAGGAAGAAGTTCAGAAGCTACGCCATGAAATTCAGAATATGAAAAATGCGCGCCATGAAATAACTGAAATGGTACTTCCGGTCAAGTTGAAGCAGTTAATCAGTCATTCCAGGTGCGGACTTTGTCCGGTATAACATTGTTTCAATTTCAACATATATATTGAACTTGAGTGAATACTACTGTCGATTCCGCTCCTTTTGTGGCCGCTGTTGACTGATTTGACTGAGAGCATCGCCATGGTGACTGGACTGCATGACGGCTTTGACTTTTTTAGTTAAGACTCTGACCAATTGAAGGGGTTAGTTGGCATCCCTCAAATCTTTTATGAATCTACCCATCAAAAGACACTCGGAGCATTTCTTTTATTGGGGGGGGCTAGTGAGGGAGCTAAAGATTCAGGGCTTATCCGAATATGAACGGCGTTATCTGTGTTTCTTGCCTAGGTCTTCAAAATCAAATAACTCAGATACGGTTAACCCTAGTGCCTGAGCTATGGCAGCGATATTCTTGAGCGCCGGATTTCGTTCCCCACGCTCAATGCCCCCGATATACGTTCTGTGGATGCCGACGCGATATGCCAATTCCTCTTGAGAAAGCCCACGCTCATGGCGTAAGATCCTGATTCTTTCTCCGAACATTTCCTGGATTGATTTCTTTGCCATATCTGTTTACCCGAGTATTTTCCTGAATCATATGGTGATGTATACTATGGGTCTACAGACTATAAGTATCATCCGAGCTAAAAAGGAGATGGGCAATGAGTTGGCTGCCTCAAGGCAGGAGTGGCGGGCATACCACGTACTCGGCGAGAACCGGGTGTTGCCCTTGGTATGGGACTAGCTTCTAGACGTATCACAATCAAAGGAGGCTGGATATGAAAGTAGATATCAACGGTAACTGGAAAGGGCTCGCGCCGCACGAGGACTTCGGGGTTGTTTGGTTGGACCATTATTCCACGCCGGATGGATGGCAGATCGGCTACGATATCGTGTTCCGGATTGCCTTCCCTTGGCCCAAGGATATGATCGATAATCCAGGGCTGAGAGCAAGGTTCGAGTCCGCCTTTAAAAGTGCATTCGGATTATCCGACGATCATTTCCTGACTAGTGCGCTGGAAGCCGGAGGAGTATTCTGGCGTATCTACTGGGATAAGCAAGGCTTCGACCTCCGCCTGATAAACAAATGTCTGGAGAGTCTAAACGCCTGCGCAGAGGCGAACAACGCCAGAGTAATTGATGTCGGAGTAACAATTATCCCGCGTTCGATGTCGCAAATAGAGAAGTTGGTCAAGCTTAACAAAGTGATACCCCCGGCAATATGAATAAATTGAATTTTTCATGGGTTATCGAAAACAAGTTGGCCGGGCACGAAGGACCTTCGTCTGAACAGGATTTGATTTGGTTGAGACAGCAGGGCGTTCTTTCTCTCGTCAGGTTGATTGAGAAGGACAAGGCTGAAGTCACCACAGATCAAATCATAAAACAAGGCTTATGGGATTGCCACGAGCCCATTCCAGATTTCGGCGCACCTAATCAAGACCAGATAAATAAGATAACCCAGTTTATAGCCACATCGATTGCTGGAGGGAGACCCGTGGGTGTTTCGTGCAAATACGGACAGGGAAGAACGGGCACAATCCTCGCTTGTTACATGGTGAAGCAAGGCTTTGATGCTATCGCGGCCATCGATGAAGTCCGAAATATGAGGCCCGGTTCTATTGAAACCTCAAAGCAGGAAGATGCAATCGGTTCCTTCGCGCTCAAAGTTAGGAATAGCTGATTAGGCGTTCTGAATACACAATGAGCATTGTGTATCGCGAGCACCGGAACCAGTGACCCACGATTGTACTTTCATTTACCTGTTAAGTTTAGCACCTAGGTAGTATAACAATGTCCTTGTGACATTTACTACTAACAAGGCTTCGTCATTTTTTAAACTTGAATAACTGTGAAGTCCTACGATTTATACCGATTGCTTTACTTTACTGTTGAAGTGTACTTGAAATTAACATCACGTTGTTCAGCAGGAAGCTGGTAACCGTCACATTCAAAAGGATAAGCAAGCACTCCGCTAGGGAAATTCGTATCAGGACTATGACTTTTCCAATAAAAGAACAAGTCTGGGTGAACCCAATGCAGATAGCGGTTCCCTTTTTGAACGGTCGGATTTTTT
>CAZUXO010000057.1:0-2679 GCA_964624325.1 uncultured Dehalococcoidales bacterium | reverse complement strand
ATCATGGCCACTGGCCATTATGCACGCACAGAGTATGACCATGCCCTTGCGAGATACATCTTGAAAAAGGCTATTGATGCCAAAAAGGACCAGTCGTACTTCCTTTCATTTCTCAACCAGCATCAACTCAGCCATGCCATTTTCCCGCTGGGTGGCTATACCAAGCCCCAGGTGCGCAAAATAGCCTCGGAAATGGCACTTCCTGTGTGCGACAAACAGGAGAGTCAGGATTTCGTTTCCGGGGGTTATCAGAGCTTGTTGCCTTCTGATTTGCCATCAGGCCCAGTAATCGACAAGGCAGGTAAAATACTGGGCACCCACAAGGGCATCTCAAGGTATACCATTGGCCAGCATAAAGGGCTTAACTTACCGGGACAAGAAAAACTTTATGTCACCAAAATAGTTCCCGAAGAAAGCACTATTGTAGTCGGTCCGGAGGAAGACCTCCTGCGTAAGGAACTTGTAGCTACCGGCCTCAACTGGATAGCTATCGAAAGACTTTCAAGCGGAAAAAATATCCTGGCTAAGATACGCTCAAGTGGCCAATTGGTGCCGGCCTGGATAGAACCTCAAGGTTGCAATGCTCGTGTCGTGTTCGAGTCCGCACAAAAAGGCATCACACCCGGACAGGCGGTGGTGTTTTATATGGGTGACATTGTCCTGGGAGGCGGCATAATTCGCCTCTCTGTGTAGTGACGGACCAGACTGCGTAATCCGCTATTATCATATCTGTAGCACGGAAATTGCCCATGATCAACGCTGCCAGAGGCCCTACCATTATGATGGTTAACTAGCCAAGTGCCTGCTTCAAGTCTTCCAGCAGGTCATCAACATTTTCCAGTCCCACGGACAACCGCACCAGGCTTTCGTGTATTCCGACCTTGTCGCGTTGCTGTTTGCTCATAGCGGCGTGGCTCTGCGTCACCTGATGGCCCGCCAAAGATGTCATACCACCCAGTGATTCAGCCAAAGTAAAAAGCTTGATGCCACGCAGGAATCGGTTGACTGCCGCTAGCCCACCTTTCATCTCAAAGGAAACCATGCCACCGAAACCTTTCATCTGCCTCTTTGCGATGTCATGTCCTAGGTGGTCAGGCAATCCGGGATAATAGACACGGCTGACGGTATTCTGGCGTTGGAGAAAGTGTGCCACAGCGGTAGCGTTGGCTTCATGTTGCCTCATTCTGACGGGTAGCGTCTCAATACCGCGCAGCACCAGCCAGCTGTCAAATGGCCCAGCAATAGCACCCAAAGCATTATGTAAATAAGCTATTCGCCTGGCAAGTTCATCTGTGCCAGTGACTATTGCTCCGCCTATGACATCGGAGTGCCCATTGAGGTATTTTGTAGTGGAGTGCACCACTATGTCTATACCCAATTCCAGAGCCCTCAGGAAATATGGTGAGGAAAAGGTGTTATCCATAACGCTAATAAGCCCATGCTTTTTAGCAACACTGGCAGCCATTTCGAGGTCGACAATATGTAGAAGCGGATTGGAAGGAGTTTCAAGCCATATCATGCGGGTATTAGGTCTGATAGCGCTCTCAATAGCTTGCTGACTGCTCAGCTTGATAAAGGTAAACTCCAAACCAAAATTAGTCATCACATCATGGAATAAACGGAATGTGCCGCCGTAAATATCCTCGACAGCCACAACATGATCCCCGGCTTTGAGTAAATGGATGATAGTAGCCTCGGCAGCCAGCCCGCTGGCGCAGGCAAAACCGGCCTTTCCTCCTTCGAGTTTGGCGATGGTGTCTTCCAAGACTTTCCTGGTGGGATTGCCAGAACGTGAATAGTCATAACCCTTCGTTTTTCCAACGTCTTCGAAAGCGAAGGTAGAGGTCTGGTATATGGGCGGAGAAATGGCGCCGTAGGCTTTATCCGGGCGTTCTCCAGCGTGAATAGCTTCTGTTTCAAATCTCATATTCAACCTCCCAAACCAGTTTTTCATGCCTTTGGGCACTTTGAAAAGTCCCCCGCCAATGGAACTTGTTTCTAACCTGATGATTATATATTGGACGGGTACCAACTATCCAGAGGTTTCGACATCTAATTTTGGATTACATACATAACAACCTACAAATCCACCAGCAAGGATATCACTTCCTTGTTGGTACCGACCGTTTAAATGTTGTTTTTGACGTGAAGTAAAGCTTATTTTCACCGGTCATATCCACCGTATTGGAGTAAGCCCAGCAAGCTGGGGTTATCCATGTAGACTCCAAACCTACACCGATTTGCTTGCTGTTTTACCATCCCGTTTCGCCCCACAGAATGGACAAAACAAAAAAGGTCCTTCAATCTCTTTCCCGCACTCTCGGCAAAACCCGCCTGCGGTTTTGTTCTCTTTCTTTTTGTTCCCTGATTTGGATCTGGGCAATTGTCGCCGTTTCTTCTTCAAAAGGAACTTTCGCCTTCGAATCAAAATCACCGCAACCAACACCACAGCGAGAGTTACTGCAATTATTATCAAGGGTAATGGACTCGACGTTCGGTTAGCTGCAATAGTTAGCGAAGGTCGCGCATCTGATTTTGTATAACTAATTTCGAATGCGAGGACACCTCCCGCCTCTAACGTGGGGTATTTATACCCATGCTCGGTAAACCCTTCAAAATCAACGTCGACTTGACCCGGAGGAGAAACCAAAAAGTCGCCGGAAGAAAACGGCTGCTGGA
>CAZUXO010000056.1:0-2570 GCA_964624325.1 uncultured Dehalococcoidales bacterium | reverse complement strand
TTTTCAAGCAGAAGACGGCATACGAGATCATAGCCGGTGACTGGAGTTCAGACGTGTGCTCTTCCGATCTATCCAGCGTTTGTCGTTCCCCAGCACTCAGCGGTTAGCTGAAAGCTCCTGCTGGCTTCCGTTCCCCGCTTGTTATTTCTAATCTGAAAGCTGACCGCTGAAAGCTCCACGCGTCATTCCGGCGAATGCCGGAATCCAGAGGATCCTAGCGGGTCTGGGCTCTCCCTTTGGCGAAAGGGAGATTGAGAGGGATTTTCCTTCCTGTCGTTGCGAGCGAAACGCGGCAATCTAGGTTTCCGTCAGTTAAACAATAACTGACAGCCGACAGCTGACAGCTGATAGCTAGAAGGTCAGGTGCTCTCCCTTTGTCGAAAGGGAGAGTAAGAGGATTTCCCCCGCTGCCCTTGCGGTGAGTCCGCTAGCCGAAGCAGCTATCACGGACCCAAGCTGAACGCTGACAGCTTCATATTTGTCATTCCGGCGAAAGCCGGAATCCAGCGTTGTCTTTCTTCATCAGTCAGCCAATAGCTGACAGCTGATAGCCGATCGCTGAAAGCTCGGCAGTCTCAAGACAATGAGACTGCCAGCTGTTATTTACCAGGCTGGTATTCCAGCAAGGTGACCTGGGTGGTCAGCGGCAAGTTATTTTTATTGACGTTGAGCTTGGCCTGGGGCGTAGCCTGTTGCGTGCCAAACTCGCGCAGGAAATTATCAACAGGGTCAAGTTCCCCTTGGAAAACAGGTGTCTTGTAGTGCATGGGCAAGACAATCTTGGGCTCCATCTGGCGCACCATGGCGGCGGCGGTGGTGGCGTTGATAGTATAATTACCACCCACAGGCACCATAAGGACATCCACCTTGCCGATTTCCTCAATCTGGCTGTCGCTGAGGGGCTGTCCCAGGTCACCCAGGTGGCAGATTGACAGTTCCTCTATTTCCACCACGTAGACGGTGTTTTTACCCCTGTCGGCGCCCTTGTTTGCATCGTGGAAAGTAGCCAGGCCGATGATGAGAACGCCGGCTATCTCATATTCACCCGGACGTTTAATGATACGGGGGTTACCGCCGATACCGGCGCTGTAAGAATGGTCGTTATGTTCGTGACTGATCGTCACTATGTTGGCGCTGGCCTTAGCCAGAGAATATCCCATACCTGGCGAAAAGGGGTCTGTAATGATGGTGGCTTGTTTGCCGCGAATCTTGAAGCAAGAGTGTCCGAGCCATGTGATTTCCATGTCTGGTATTGTATCACGGCTCGCTTGAGAGGGTCAAAGAAGCCGTCAGCAGTCAGCTCAAAGCTCCCATCTGGGGTGGTGCTCTCCCTTTGGCGAAAGGGAGACAAGAGGGATTTTCCTACCTGTCATTGCGAAGCCACGCAGTGGCTGTGGCAATCCCGTCCCCCGTCGTTGTCATTCCGGCGAACGCCGGAATCCAGAGTCGCGGTGTTCTCCCTTTGCCGAAAAGGAGGTTAGGAGGGATTTCCCCTCCGTCGTTGCGAGCGAAGCGCGGCAATCTCATCTCTGGTCGTTTGTCCTTGCGAAGCCACGCAGTGGCTGTGGCAATCTCGTTCCCCGCCCCGTTTGTCATTGTCGGGCGCCTGTGGTCTGTACACCCAGACCACGACCCGACAATCCAGCGTTTGCCGTTTCTCGTTAGTAAGCTGAAAGCTGAACGCTGACAGCTTAACACTTGTCATTCCCGCGAAAGCGGGAATCTAGAGGTATCCTTGGGGGAGGTGACTCTCCCTTTGGCAAAAGGGAGATAAAGAGGGATTTTCCCCGCGTCATTGCTAGCAAGCGCAGCGAAGCGTGGCAATCTCGAGCTCCCTACCTTGTCATCGGGCGCCTGTGGTCTGTACACCCAGACCACGACCTGGCAATTCAGCGTTTATCGCTTCCCATTAGTCAGCCCTGATCTGAAAGCTGACCTCTGAAAGCCGATTGCTTCTAGCTGTTAGTCGTTCCCTCTGGAGAGCTATTGCGCCCTGTGATATTATATTCATGCCATGCGTTGCGTTATTCTTGCTGATATACACTCCAATGCCACGGCTCTGGCGGCAGTTCTCGAAGATGCTGTTCGCCGAGGTGGTGTGGATGAGATCTGGTGTCTGGGAGATGTTGTGGGTTATGGCCCTGACCCCCATCGTTGCATTGAAATTCTGCGGCAATGGAAGTGCGTGGGGGTGGCGGGCAATCACGATCTCGCCACTATAGAGAAGGTTGGTTTGTCCAGTTTTGATCCCGATGCCGCCCAGGCTATTCGCTGGACCATGCGCCAGATTAGCATCGAAGATGCGCTTTTCTTGACACGGTTACAACCCATGATAGAACGTGAAGAGTTCACGCTTGTGCATGGCAGCCCCCGCCAGCCAACCTGGGAATACATAGCCTCTCTTAGCAGTGCTAAGGAAAATTTTTCCTGTTTTACCACGCCCTACTGCCTTGTAGGACATACTCACGTCCCGATGGGTTTTAGAAAAGAAACTGGAGTCGTTGGCATCGTACCTCTCTCTGAAAGCATTGGGCAAGTACTGGGTAAATCGTCTTTGATACTCAACCCCG
>CAZUXO010000055.1:0-3476 GCA_964624325.1 uncultured Dehalococcoidales bacterium | reverse complement strand
CATTGTTTTGATGATTTGCGAAAAAGAATTCCTTACGCCGCTATATACACAAGCCTGGGGTGTCCTTTTTCTTGTGTTTTTTGTTGTATTAATGCCCCCTTCGGGAAGCCAGGTATCCGCTACCGAAGCCCTGAAGTGGTGGTCAAAGAAATCGATTTGCTGGTTAATAATTACGGTATACGGAATATTAAAATAGTAGATGAACTCTTTGTGTTTAAAGAAAAACATTATATGAGCATAGTTGATCTGCTCATTGCGGGAAAGTACGATCTTAACATCTGGGCCTATGCCAGGGTGGACACGGTCTCGGAAAAGATGCTCAAGAAAATGAAACGGGCCGGCATCAACTGGCTGGCTTACGGCTTCGAATCAGGCAGCACGGTGGTACGCCGGGGCGTATCCAAGAAATTTGAGCAGGCGGCCATGAAAAAGGCTGTGCGCATGACGAAGGATGCGGGCATATACATTATCGGCAATTTCATTTTCGGCCTGCCGGATGATGACCTGCAAACCATGCAGGAAACACTGGACATGGCCATTGAATTCAACCTTGAATACGTAAATTTCTATACCGCGATGGCCTATCCCGGCTCTCAGCTTTATGAGGATGCATTAAAGCAGGGCATCGAACTTCCCAAAAGCTGGCACGGATACGGGCAATACTCCGAAGACACGCTGCCGCTGCCGACCAAATATATCTCTGCCGCCGAAGTACTCAAATTCAGGGATAAAGCGTTCCATGATTATTTTAATCGGCCGGCATACCTGGAGATGATTGATAGGAAATTCGGTACTAAAGTTACCGAGCATATTCAGGATATGATGAAAAATAAAATTCTGCGGAAAAATAAGTTATAGAAAAGATACAGCGCTATATATAATTAGCGCCGGCATCTCTGATGGCATTCCCCCTTATACATACATGATATAAGTAATGATATAACTGATGCTAAAAGGATCATGGGGGGTCAAGATGGCGCACCTGAAGCGTGCACGCCCTACCATCATCAAAAGCCTGGCAAACACAGCACATGTTATTCATAACCACCCCAATAAATCGCTGCTGCCATTCATCCACGCTATTATCGACTATCTGTAGGAAATCAATGTTGGACTGCACCCCTAAGGCTGGACGTTTCTATTATTATAAGAAACAAAGAGATTTTACTGAAACAAGAAGTGCAATACACTCAGGAACTCAATTTTTCAGGTATCTCTCTATGACACTTAATATTTCTTAACAAATAGAATCAAATCAACTAACGCTTTCGCGAGCAGGTATATCCCGAAAAACATTCCACCAATAACACATAGGAAAAATAATAATCCCTGTGCTAACCACGATAAAAATTGAGTAGTACACAAATTATTAAACTGAGGTTTAGGATTGAAACCAATTGTAACAAGTATTGTATATGTTATATTAAAAATGATAAGGAAAAATGCCGCATAAATGAATGACTTTGCTATTCCCCACAATTTTTTCCGTTTACACTTATCGTCCAAAAATGCACCAGCTGCTAGAACCAAACTACCAAACGTAGAAGATAGTATTATGAAATCTATTTCTAAACGTGCCAATCCAACAATATTCAGAATGTAATAACAAAAAATAAGTATGGACAGTAAATAAATGGTTGGTATTCTAAGATGCCCAATCCAATCAAACGATTTCCAATTAAACTTATAAAGTCCTAATTCTTTTTCAATAGGATTTACCTTTACGACTACGTAGATGAAAAGAAGCAAAGTAATAAAATAGAAGAAAACTACTGGTGCTATAGTAATTATGTTTTTATAGAAGGGATCAGTCTGAAATGCACCAAACAAAACAACCAATATACACAGTGCAAATATTGCACGATATATACCCAGTAGAGTTTTACTAAAAATAATTTTCTCGGATTCTCGGGATATCTCTGCTGTAATTCCTAATTTTTCATTTATTGTGACGATATAGTTCCTTCCCACCTCGCCGCAATTTGGACATGGCAATCTATTCGTTTCTTCCGGAATATTCATGCCACATTTTTGACACCTTATGGTTGTATTTACTTTGCCATCCGATTTCTTAATATTTCGTCCTGCCATATTCCACCTTAACAATTAACAAAACATAAAAATTCAACTATCTTTCTAATGCACAATTTTTTTTTCAAATTCTCGCGTTTCGATTGTGATCTATAGTTAACCGGGGTTTCCCATTTCAATTCTCAACTAAGCGTTTATCATTCGTCATCGCACTTGATCATAAGAGTATACCTTAACCGTACAATCATGCCCCCCATCCTATCATAAGACGCATGACACCAACGACCGCAGCACGTCACGTCTATATACATTGCCCGCCATCCTATCTTAAGCTGAGCGAAGCGGTGCGAAGTACACCTCCGCGGAGCTGTGAGGGTCCGCCATCCCCAACCCCTCCTCCAATCAGTCGGCGTAACTACAACAGCTTGGTGAATTCCTCTTCGCTCAATCCGGCCTGCTTGATTATCCTGCGCAGTGTCTTTTCCGGCAAGTCTTTACTGTGTATAGGTATAGTGACTCTCAGGTTAGTCTTACTTGTGTGTTTCAACCTTGCGTGGCTGCCGCGTTGATGATGGATAAAGAAACTCCCTTTAGTACTTATCAGAGCTTCGAGGACCTGTTTGCCCTTTAGAATGGGGAGTTTGGGCATTCTATATCTTTACAGCTATGCGCTCCAGGGAAGGCTCTTTATCCTGTGGGATCGTCTCTTTATCTTCAATTACACCCACAAGATAGCAACGTATGGCATCCTCGGCCATTTCTCTTGCTTCCTCGATTGTGGATCCAGAGGTGCATATCTCAGGGATCGCCGGTACTATCACGTCGTAACCGCCCTCTTCCACCGGCTCAAATATCACTGTGTAGTTATAAACTTTCATAGTTAACTACCCCTTGTATGGGCAATTATAGCACAGCCGCCAACCTGTTATCCCCACCCCGCCCAAGCCCCTTGCCGGCCGCCCGCGGGGTGCCCCCGCCAGGGTACGACGCCCCCTGATCCCACACCCCGCCCCGAAGCCCGCCGCCGCGCCGTGTACCGCCTGCTCGTTCACCGCCGCCGTGCAGCGTGGCGGAGTGCGCCTCGCCGTATCGTTCCCCTGCAGTGCAGCTCCATGTCCCGCCCTCGCAAGCTCGGGCCGCCGTGTGCAGGGGTAAAGGAGCGCAGCGGCTCGGGACATTCCGCAAGTACGACGAAGGTGGAGCGTGGACATGTGCGGGACATGTGCGGCGCCGGTATCCAGGGGCGCCGCTACATAACCCGCAAACATGCCCCGCAGGATAGGAACGGGAAGCGCCTATCGTGGCTTTTTCTCCGCTGTCCGTTCCGCTGCGCTCCACCGCTTTAAAAAAGAACCACCATAGGCGCAGGAAGGGAACGCAAGACCACGCCGCAGAAATTTAAGTTTTCCCTGGTCGCTCCGTTCCGCTCCACTATGCTCCACTAT
>CAZUXO010000054.1:0-3182 GCA_964624325.1 uncultured Dehalococcoidales bacterium | reverse complement strand
CACCAGCTACCGTGAACGCCTGTCTCCGCACCGGAGAAAGGAGGTATTGACTTCATGACCTGAGAATGGTAGAAATAAGATCTTCCGGTGTGGGTCAATGTATGTGGCGACGGGTGGATCAATGATGGTGGTTTTTCACACCTACCGCAGAATTTATCAATTAGACCAACAACGATTATTCTTTCTTTCGGAATTTTCCGATGAGCATCGGAAAGTAATCAAGTACTCAGTTGATGTTGAAAAAGCCTGTGACAGCCATTATGTAATAGATGCAAATAATGTGGATAAGTTAGCACATCGGCTGGGTTGCGCCAATAATACCAATGAATTAGTCACAGCATTGTCTGTTTTCTTTTCTAAAAAAACAGAGGGTGCCTTTGTAAGAATGATTGAAAACGCCCGTATTACCCATCAACCATGCCATTTTGATGATTATGACTAATTACTAAGTTCTTTCTAACCGTAATCAAACTTCAGCTTGCTTGCGCTGGTTCCCGAAGGCCCCGTCTTCTCTTGCAGTCTTGATGGAGTGGCATGATTGACAGAGCGCTTGATGGTTGCTTGAGTCCCAGAACAGCGAGTCGTCTGGCCCGGTAACCGGCTTGAAGTGGTCTACATGCTCACTGGTTGTCAACCTGCCCTGGGCTTCACACAGCACACAAAGGGGATGCTCTAAACGTTAAAACATGGAGTACTCCGCCCAGCGCGCCGAGTATCCACGGTGTGTGGACGTGCCGCGATCATGGTCGTATTGTTGCCTTGTGATACGTAGATGCTGGTCACAATAGCCAGTACGATGTGTTGTTAGTTCTGGGCATCCTTGGTGTGCACATGGACGAGGTGGGCGAAAAGGTGACATGGCGTTTGAGACTCATATAACACTATCGAAAGTCTGGCTACAGGAGTATGTTCAGTTCCTGATACCAGAATAGTTTTTGGAATTTTCATGTGGTTTCCTCGTTGTTAACATTTTATTATTTAAAAATACCCAATTGAATCAATCCCTGTGTTACAATGGGACTCAAGGTTTAAATTCGAATCACCAATCAGTTAACTCGTCCAAATTTAAAAAAGCGAAGGGAGAGCCCTCTCTGGAAATTCATTTCAAAGAGGGCTCTTATCCTTCCCCGGCTAATTTTTATAGCCTGGAATAAACTAAAAGTATTCTAGGTCGCGCTACCCAACTTCCCTTTGGCCTGAAGTGTATCGGCTACATTTTTCAAACCAATCTTTTCTAGCGTAGCTCTCGTAGGCCATCCAGTTTTGGTATCCCAACCCTCGAGCTTGTAGTAACTGGTCTTCCAGTCCTCGAATTTTTGCCTATCTACTTTGCTACCAGCGAAGTTTTTGTAAATCCACTTGCCATTTTCAAAGGCAAGCAGCCACCATTCCGAGTTATCTGGTACATCATAGACATAATCTGCGAACTTGACGATATCGCGATGCCTTCCCTGTAAAGCCCATATGGCATTTGTCCAGTTCCAGATCTTCCTCCCTATCTCCATTCCTTGCGCAAAGGTAATGGATTTACCTGTGACGGCGTTAAAGAATTTTGGTTCACCTTCGGGGGACCAGCCACTATGATCTGTTGTCGAAGCATTCACGAAATCTGGCCAACCCCAGTCGCAGAAGTTGACTCCCTCTTTCCAAAAGCGGCTGTAATACGCTTGCCACGCAACCAACTTGGCCATTGGAGTCGAATACCGGCTTACCTCGTTTTCATCCAGTATCATTGGGTCGTCGTTAAAGGGAATTAGTTTTTTGTACACTATATTAACTAGTTCGTCTACTGGAACAGAATATTTTCCGCTCTTAGCGTAACCAAACTGGGGGTAGCGGTGTTCAAAGTTAGTAATACCATGCTCATTGATGTCCCTCTCCGCTATCATGCTGTAGAAACTCCAGTCTGCTTGAATGCGAGAGCCCTCATGTTCCTTATAGCCCCACCATGGGCACATTAGATCGCCGGTCTTTAAATCCGTCGCAAGACGGCCCCATTTTTCAGCGGCTCTCATGCTGCCTTCACGTAAGTCTAAACCAATGTCTTCACCTCTGACGATCTTGTCTAAAAGCATCTCCAATACAGCCGGATCACCAATCATTTCAAAAGGCAGGTCTGTTTCAATGGCTTTTCCATGTCCTATGACTCCCTTTTTGTAAAGCCTGACCAGCCAGTCTAGTTCAGCTTGGATAGCGAATACATTGGCTCCCCATTTTTGGACCATGGCAGCAACTTCTTGATTTTTATCCTGCTGGACATTTGTGTCTTTGTACCTTGCAGCAATATAGCTGTTATAGAGGCTCGCGTCAGTGCAGTGCGAATCATTGCCATTTATCGAGTCGAATCTCATTCGACAGGCAAATGGGCAGCTAACACAACTCTGAGGGCCAATTTTATGGTCACCGTATTTAAAGTTAGTACCACCTGGACCTCGCATGCCTTGGACATGAGGACCTTTCTCTGTTCCGCTCACTTGGGGGGCAATTGCCGGGGTGGGGTTGCCCACATCAGGGCGATCCACGAACTTCCTAGACCATATTCTAGCCTCGAGCAATGCTTTAGGATCAGCTACAGTCACGCTTCCTGTGCCTAAAACGCTAATCGCCTTTAAATTTTTAGACCCCCAAACCGCGCCGAATCCCCCCTGACCGACGGCACTTCCTGCATCATGGAGTATCACTCCCAAATCGCGACACATGACTTCTCCAAGTGGGCCGATACACGCCACAGCTGGCGTTTGCGTTGAAGTACCGTTTCCTGCTGTTCGCCAATCACCGACCTCAGCGGTACCGAGTACTTCGGCCCAAATCCTTGTTTGAGTGGTCCACGCATCCTTTCCCCATAGTCCGGTAGCATCGTTAAAAACGACCTTGTCATTTACGATATTAATCCATACTGGTTTATCCGCTTTACCTTCAATGACAATGCCGTCCCATCCTGCCATTTTCATTTCTGTGGCGAATCGTCCACCCATGTTGCCCCTGGTATACCAGCCGATTGGGTACGGTTGAGGTCCGATGCCGCCCACTTCAGTCCTGCTTCCAGCGGGTACCAGGGTCCCGGCTAATGGACCGGTGAACATCGTCACCACGTTCCGTGGGTCAAAAGCGTCCATGGGAAGTTTATCAGCACATAGTTCCCAAAATATGGCTACACCGAATCCTACCCCACCACCATACTC
>CAZUXO010000053.1:0-2926 GCA_964624325.1 uncultured Dehalococcoidales bacterium | reverse complement strand
CGCCCGCCAATAACATCAAAAAACTCTTTTATCTTTACCCGTGTGTTCTCAGCCTCAAGATCCTCGCCATTGACAAGAAATGCCGGTACCGAAAGCTCCTTGTAGAAGGCATTATCTATAAGCCGATAGTCTTCCCTTAAAGCATTTATATTTTCGGGATTAAAGTATAACAAGCCGTGTACCCGGTAATGCCTGGCAAGTCTGATCATGCGATCCAAACGGTCTCGAATATCTCCTCTGCATACACACGGGGCGTTGTACAGGTAGCGCTCACCAAGGGTCTCGAGCGGCCTTTCAGCGATGCCAAAAACAGGCACCTTCTTCCGAAGCAGCATGCCCGCCGGACAGGCATAGTCAGCCACGATGTTACCTCCGGCTTCATTAATAATCTCGCTTAGCCTTTCGATGCCTCTCATACTGCTTCCAGTAATCATCAGGCGTACCCTCGAATCAACCGCCACCCCGGAGGCTTGCTTCAATCCAAGAAGCTTTTCTATCTTGACAAGCTCTTCCAAAAAGGCGCGCCTGTCCATCATACCCCCTGTCCGGGTTATCTCAAAAACCTGCCGCCACTCAAGCGGCGAACGATCACCCGCAGGGTATTCGTACAGCCGCCTTAACTTCTCTCTAATCTGATTGCATAATGCTATTGCCCGGATGTCATCAAAGTAGGTTAAAAACTTACCTGAAAGAGTTGTCAAACTCTTCCTTAAACCCTTCAACTCTTGCTCAATCACTCTCCGGGCATTATGGTCAACACGATAGCGGTCTGCTTGTGGCAGGTTAAGCTTAAATACCGGGACATCAACCCTTTCTTCAGGTTCCTCCGTGCCCGCGCATTTACATGTCAGACATACCCCGTCAAGCTCAGGGTATTCCCCACCTCCCACCTCAAGCCGCAACGGAAGCATACCGGCAGAAACAATAAGTTCTTCAGGGAAATACGGGCAAAAATAGCCGACCAGCTTGAGGCCCTTTCCGCGGGCGACCGCCAGCCTTTCCTTCTCCTGACTGAGCATGGATCTCATCGAGCCTAGCAGCCAGTTTTCATTATTATCAGGCATTTTTTGGATAATCACCCATCCCCACTCACTTGAGTGGTTCGGTATTCAAAATATAAAATGACAAACTAAAAAGCTAACCCAGTCTTCTAAGCAACAGATCAAGCCATTTAATGGTTACCACATTAAAATAAACTATCCCCAGATAAAAACCCAGCAGATAAAGCAGCGACGATACTTTGCCCTCAGCAGCCATAATATGCTGGCGGAAAGGGCATCCTTCGGCAAACACCGAGAAAAAGCCCATGCCCAAGCTACCGATTACACCGGCAATAACCAAACTCGGTGACCCAAACCCCATCCCCAGCGGATAGTTGGGGATGTCTCCTCCCAAAAACCGGAGGGTAAAATAACCCACGGCGCTACCGGCAATCAGGCCGAGTAACCCCTTGAAACGAAAGGAATCTTTCAGCATGAAAAAGTCCCGGATACCGCTGATAGTACAAAATTTGGAGCGCTGCCCCATGTAGCCAATAAGAATACCGAGGGTTAAAGTCGCCACGCTGACTATCATTGAGGTATCCCTCTTTTTGCCTTAAAGCGTATGTAAGTAACCGCCAGCATCACTCCAGCAGCAATCGATAGCAGGGCAAGCACGGCCATACCGCTGCCGTAACCTATCAACAGAGCTGTTCTTATGGGACAAGAACCCCACAGGAGGCCGAAGTTAACAATTAAAAAGCCGAAGATGACGGCCAAAAAGCCCTTCCTAACCGGCCCCGGCTGTATCCTGAACTCCTTGTTCCGGCTGGCAGCGGCAATAGAACCGATTAACACACCGACAACAGTGAGCGCGGGGTATTTGACAAACACATCGCGCACCGGCCAATTTGTGCCGGCGAATTTATTTGTCAGCCAGGCGAACAGGTCATTAGGGTGGCCGATAAAACTGATGCCGTAAGCCTCAGGCGGCTGAACTTTAAAATAAGCCTGGATAATCGCAGCCCCGAGACCCATGATAATGCCGATTACAAATATGCGGTTTGTACCCAGCTTTAACTTCATATCTCACTACCTCAATTTCAACCATTCCGGGAAGGTGACCCTGGCATCCTCTCCGTGGAAGGGGCATGGGTAGCTTGAGGCAATATTGGCTCTAATAAGGTGGTCAACCCCCCCGTAAAATTGAAGGGTTACCCCTTGAAAATCAACCCTCTTTTTAAACACCTGGGTGGTATGGGCGGGAACCTGAACAAACCACGGATAGGACAGGAGCGTCTGCCCGTTAACTTCCTTATCCACTTCCTCATCATTTATCTCAACCCGTATCGTGTATGATTCCTCCGGGTCGTGAAAGGTTACAAGTATCACTCCCCAGGCCGCTTCGTCCCTATAGTTTTCTACCGTCAACTCAACGTCGTAGGTAAACTTCTCAAAATCCCAGCCGCATTCAATGCCGAGTTCAAAGTGGTTAACAAGGTCAGCCTTGACAGACTTCACCTCCATACCTGAAACCCCGGCTATGCGGCCAGTGCCGTCACATACCGGGCATTCAACCTTGACAAAAGTAGCCCCGGTTACAATTAAAACGCCAGCAATAAAATAAGTGTAGGCATTAAATATTTTATTTTTCATACTTTTGCCTAACTCCTCGCGGGATAAAGGCGAAGGGGTCACCCCCTTCGCCTTTATCAATTACTCTAGCCTGATTATATAGTATTATGCATACTTATACAATTGTCTGTTGTTTAAGCCAGGCTGAGTAATGCCCTTTTCACCATGGTTTTGGTTATCTGGACTTTCCATTTGTTGTTTGGCAGGGGGGTCGAACCCTGTACCGCGGCAGCACCGGCAGCGGTAGCGCGACCTTCACTCATAGCTCCACCCTTGATTGCACTTTAAGAAGCGGTTGAGCAAAAGTGAAT
>CAZUXO010000052.1:0-3320 GCA_964624325.1 uncultured Dehalococcoidales bacterium | reverse complement strand
GAGGCTCAAGACACGTTCGCTATGGAGTACAGTCCTTCTTCATTCACTGTGGAATTTCGTGGCGCTACTTGGGACAGCTATTTCATTGAAGGGCTGACCTGAATTCTCCGGTATCCAGGCTCTCTCGAATCTGTTCAGTTTGACCGCTATTTGAGGCTTGCCAACTTCTTTTCCAACTCGGTATTCGAAGGCTCAGCCAGAACTGAACTATCGGGGAAGACGATGGTGGGAACGCTGCGGTTGCCCTTGTTGATCTGCTCGACATAAGCGCGGGCTTCCTCGTCGTTTGAAATGTCTATCCATTCATACTGGATGGAACTCCTGGCTAAAACCTGCTTGGCACGTACGCAATCCGGGCACCAGGTGGTTCCATAGACCTTAATTCTCGCCGCAGGCATGAACATAACTCCTTGATTTTATTGATTTTATAGGGTTGTTTGAAGACTACATTCTCATTATAATTCATTCGAGGGAATTGAGCTGCGATTCAGGGCACTAATGTCAGAGGAGGGAACCCGCATGTCTCGAAAACTGGTATTTATGGTTACCCATGGGGCGGAAGGCCCCCGAACGCGCCACCATCCCTTTTGCCATGGCGGTGGGGGCGCAGGCGGCGGGAATTGAGGTGGTGATGGGGTTTCAGGTTGAAGGCGTGCTGCTCCTCAAAAAGGGCTGCGCTGAAGAAGCCGCCGCGCCCGGATTCGTACCGTTGAAAGATCTGCTGGAGATTTACACGTCGAACGGCGGTAAGCTATACGCCTGCGGGCCATGCGTGGCTTCATGCGGAATGGAAACTAAAGATTTTATCAACGGAGCTTCGGTGGTCAACGCTCCGACATTCATAGAGCAGTTCGTTACGGCAACCAATGTGCTGGTTTATTGATCTTCCCGCAGCGAGATGATCTGGTTCTTGTTAACGGCCACAAAAGGGCGCTCTCCGCGTAAACCTGAACCATCCGTTATTACCGTAGCTGTCATGGGCAAAAAGGCTTTTCGTTCGTTGAGGATTGCCATTACGCTCTGGTCGCTGGCGCAGTGTATGTTCCCGACTACCGTGTATGAATGGAGTTCTATGGTAACGCGCCTGGACATCTTGGGGACAAACGGGTAGGCTTTTTGGCTGGGTGCGGCTCCAATGCCCCGCCCGGTGTTGGCTTCGGTAAGCGCAATGAGATCGATAGCGGATTTGCCGAAGTACAGTTTTGGTGCATCGGGTCCAGCGGCAGCGTCGCACTCCATTATTTCAAGGAAACCTTTGTTGTTTGCGGCATCTGAGGAGAACTGGTCGTTCAGCAGGTCGAGCATACGGGATATAGACGGGCAAAACACTCTGCCCGTCTTGACCGACGACTGCGTATAAACCTCAAGCTCCAAAAAGTTCTCAACACGGAACTGATTAACCATCTTTTCGTCAACCATCCCTTTCTAGTTTGTAACTTGAGCTGGTGTTAAAAATCATAGACAAGGAGAAAAAGTCAAGAAATTATGTGTTAACCTTTAATATCCCTGTATCAGTCGCCTTAAATCCATGATAGCACTAGTATCTCATAGGGGCAACATATCTTTAACTGTCGGGAATTTGCTGTAAACCCTTGAATGTGGTGTTTCAAGAGCCAGAGGATTCCAGGAGCTTACTTTTCAATTCTGCATCGTCGGGTTCGCCCAGAATGGAACCGTCGATAAACACGATGGTGGGGATGCGGCAATACCCTGATTCACGCTCTCCACATAGGCGCGGGCAGACCTATCCAGGTCGACATCGTACCAGGCGAAGGGGATGTGGTTTTTATCTAAAATTCTCCTGGCTCTGGAAGTATCCGGACACCATGTTGCGCCGTAAACCCGGATCAATTCTTCAAGCATGAGCACTCTCCTCGTATTCGGGGTTTAAGAGCAGTATATCCCGGAAGGGTTACGAAGTCATAAAAGGAGGGGTGGAAAAATCAAATATTCGTTACAGACGGCGGGGGAAGGAAGACATCAGAGCATGACATAACGCTCTGGCGATTGCTCAATGGGGGGTTATTTGGCCGAACCGAGCATGCCCCGCCCTGCGGATCTGGCCAACTGAAAGCGTTTAACAAGCATCAGCGAAAATAGACTTAGAGGATAGACGGCTATTACTCCGGCCCCGTTTTGGATTAAAGCAACAAAGAAGATTGTAATGATTCCAATAGCTGTTCCCAGTCCATGCCTGTGGGTGATTACGCCCACAAACGCCGCAACAACCAAGCCGTAACATAGAGGCCAGAGCATGACGGCTGCCAGCGCACCGGCCATGGCGGTAGCCCCCAAACCTCCCTTGAAGCGCAAGAATACCGACCAGTTATGCCCGGCCATGGCAGCCAGTCCGGCAAGCATGGCGATCGAAGATGAATGGGTGAGGGCACGGGCGAATATTACGGCTGCGGCGGCGAGCATGATGTCCATTAACACAGTGAGCGTGTAGGGGAAAGCCCCGAGTTTATAATAAACGGTAGCAGCGCTGATAGTGCCGTCCGGCTCGCAACGCATATCCTGCTTGCCGAACAGCCTGACGATTATCCATGAGGATGATACCGAGCCGAGCAGATAGCCGGCGGCAATGCTCAAAACCGAAGGCATAAATTTTACTCCTCCAGCATTCTCGCATAAGGATAAACAAAAAGTGGACAAAGAATCAAGTCGTAATTATTGGGGCTCGGCTTGCCTTTGAGTGTCCGCCGCCCGATACGAGCAAAATAGGAGAAGCTAATTCCAGCTTCAACAAAAGTAGGGGGAGAAGTCAAGAATGATATCGGCTTGTGTGTTTCGGGCTATGTTCCAAACACGTTGCTGCTCGAACCAGGCAGAACCGAGCTGAGTATGCGCGTTGTTACATTGTATAATTATTAACGTAACCCGTTGCTGAAACAGGTCAATCGTCGAGGTTGGGTCTCGCAGCCGGTGTTACAACTCTGACGCCCACATATCCACACTGAAGGCAGTGTCCAAGCAGTTCCCCATCCTCTGAATCCAGGAAAACGTCTCCACGGCAACGAGGGCATCCTCCCAGTTTCCATTTTTCGCTGTCCGACGTTCCGACCGGTTGTACGGTTACTTCAGCACACTCTGTATCTTCCCTCGGAGAGGAGCGGTCTGAATATCTCTTCCCCGCAGGTTCGGATTTGATTCTGGCCTCAGGGTAATTTTTATTTCTCACGTTAACATTCCGCCATTCGATCAAAAAAGGTCGCTTAACGACTAAACTCATTTCTTTAACCATTAATAATGCACCCGCTTCATTAAAGCAGCATTAAATGTGGTTTAATTTGGTATTAGACTTTAAAAACGCTGTCGAA
>CAZUXO010000051.1:0-3370 GCA_964624325.1 uncultured Dehalococcoidales bacterium | reverse complement strand
TGAACTTTGTCGAGAGAGTCCGCATCCAGGTCTTCAAATCTGGTCTTAGAAGAGAAGGTGACATTCTTCTTTCGCGTAATCTTCAGGACAATCCGTTCAAGAGTTTTCTCAATTGATTCTTCCATCCGCGCTCCTACTTGTTCCAAAAACCCGGACCCGGCAGGTCCCAATCAGAATAGACTGGTTGTTTTGATTTTCGCCATGAACATCACAGGTGACCGTTGTCCCAGTTTTTCTCCTTATAACGCTAAGCACATTACCGTTAATAGTCAATTCGTCTCCAGGTCGTGCTGCTTGCTTAAATCGTACGTCCATATGGCCTGTAGAGAACCAATCTTCCCCGAAAAAACCGGCCATCATTTCGGAGATGTATGCCAGCGTCAGCATCCCGTGGGCCACTATACCACCAAAGGTAGTATGCCGTGCAAAGTTCTCATCAACATGGAGAGGATTAAGATCACCGCTAACACGAGCATACTGTTGAATATGCTCAAGTGTGACATTCTTTTTGAGCACCGGCAAAGAGTAGCCCTTTTTCAGATCGGACAAGCATAATTCCTTCAGTTCAGGCATTTCTATCAGTACCTGACGCACGGATAAATCCCATTTTGCCTTTATTGACACACTTTCGATCGGTGCTATTAACTCGGATATCGACGGCTACATAATTCACTCTATTTCTCACCCAGTGTTCGGAGATAGTTCCATGGCAACGGAGAGTTTCCTCTAATCTTATCGGGCCTAAAAAGTCGAAGGTAGCCTGAGATTGGATCGCACCATCGGGTATGTGCAGGACCTCCATCAGCTTCTTCTTCGCAATTGCTGCTATAGCGAGCGGCGGAACGAGGCCTTTGTTCAAGTAAATTCGAGTGCAGTCCTCTACCGAATCGATATAAGATTCGACCGCGGTTTTATATAAAGTAAAGCTCACTCTCGGTAAGGCTCGCCCCACTGACAAATCACCAGGTTCCGTTTTTAGTAAGTTCCTAGAAACGGGCATCAAATTACATGCCTCCACATGAATGGCGGTTTGGGGCATTTTCCCTCGGATTCCTGTTTTTCCATACAATCCAGTTCTTTGTCCACTGAAGCAAGTGTGTTCCGCTGTATATGTTCTCCGATTCTAAATTTTCTGATGCTAATTGCCCAGTATATGAATTTACTGAAAAACCACGTTCTTCTCCTAAACCTTCTAGCAACAATGCGGTTTTCGGCCAATTCAATTCGCCATATCTTAGGCGCTCGCACCACCTTCCACTTTCCGGTGAGGTATTTAACCGCTTCCATGCTGGCCAACGACGCACCCAGCCATACGCTCGGGCAGAGTTGAGTGAGAGTCGTTTCTCCTTGGCACCATTTTTTAAACCAAGATATGCGCATGTTCCCTTGTGTTATATGCCAACGCCTACCTTTCCTGAAGGTAGGGTTCTTCTGGAATTCCACCTGTTCTTCATACGAGAGTCCTTTCGGACCTCCAAACAGGTGAGTAGGGTCCACTATTTCAGGCAAGTCAGGCGGAAAAACAATGACATATCCTGTAAGTCCGCTGGGCATGTAACATATAGCCAGCTTCTTTTTACGCTGAGCCAATACCAACGAGTAGTTACTGTAAGCCAAGTCATCTGCTTCGGAAAAATAGACATCAGTTTCGTCTAAAACTTTTTCCAGTTCCTCAAGCGAAATCTTACGTATTATAGCGTTGACGTGAGCACCTGGGTTAATACGCAATATCTCGGACTTGATTACTTCGCTCTTGTACAACCCCAAAGTATCGATGAAGCAGCCTATCTGTCTGTTTAAGTTACTCATGGAATAAGTGTCAAAATCGATGAGAGTGAAATTGCTGACCCCGCTTCTAGCTAGCATTATGGCGATAGCGCCACCGGCACCGCCGACTCCAACTAGCGTGACTCTTGCCTGGCGCAATTTTTCTTGTTGTTCAGCGGAAAAGAGTCCGGAATTGATTCGAAACGCTTCGTTATAATCGAACATGGTATTAGACATAAACATACTTTGGCTCGACAGAAATTACTTTTTGTGGTGACTGCGTGTCTCTTATAAGATCAATAATATCCTTTTTCAAGTTGAATTCCTATTTTTATCGGATACATCACAACTATCCAGATAACCTAGTGGTAAGTCAAGTCTGTAAAACTATAAATATACATAACTCGGGCGCGCAGTTGAGGCTAGCTGTATTGAAGCAAAAGGGACAGGAATCAGAATTTCTAAGCCATCTGTCACGGACTAGATTACCGAAATTATTTGGTGATAAGACGATAAACTGGAATTAACTTCTTTGCCGGTAAGTATTATAATGGAGAAGAAAAATTTGGAGTTGAAAAGGAGGGAATCATGCCGAAACAGAATCCAAGAAATCGTCGGGCTGCTTGCCGGGAACACCTCCTGCTTTGTACCCCTCATTTAGTGCCTGAATCAAAAATCTCTAGGCACGAGGCCAACCCTCTTGAGCGTAAAGCAGTATTTCTAACCTGCTGAGACAACCACGTAAATTGTGGCTTTGTCCTAAGGCTACTCTTTTATAAGCGTTTTAATACGGACTATTGAAAGCTACTTCAAGTGGTTATATTATGGTTGATACGGTTAGAATAGCGGAGGGAGCCCGGAAATGGACGTGAGAGAGATTCAGGAGAGCGTAGGGGACCCCGAGATACCGAAGCTGCTCGATAATATATTGGATGCCGTTTTGTCGCTCAAGGCCCGTTTAGCGGATTCGAACAGGGATTCGAATTCCCTTGGGGGCATTCTAATTCCTGCCCCTTACCACGAATCACCGAGTGATTTCTATCGTTTACCAGGCCGGCCTTGCCACCACACAGGGGAAAAGACCGACTTTTATTAAGCGCAGAGGATTTTGCCATAAACCCTCAAACTACACCGATTTGTCTCCTGTTTTGCCCGCCCGTTTCGTTCCGCAATAGGGGCAAAACAAAAATGGACCTTCGATCTGGTTGCCGCACTTTCTGCAAAAACCCTCTGTTTTAGCCGTGCTTCCCTTCTTGGTACTTCCTGATTTGGCCGCCGGGGAATGACGACGCCTTGTTTTCAAAAGCATTTTGCGTCTTCGTACCAAAAGCACCGCCACCAGGACAACACCCATAGCTACAGGGATTATTATCAAAGGCAATGAGCTTGAGTTTCCATTAGGCAACGAGCTTGAGTTTCCATTAGCATTGATGTCTGTTGAAACCCTCGTATCCGTTTTGGTATAACTGATTTTATAGCTGAGAGTATCCAGGGATTTCATTGACGGGACAGTATATGTGTACAAGGTATATCCTTGATCTGCCGATAATTGGCCCACAGGGGAAACAATGAAGTTGGTGGAACTGGCTGGCTGTTGGATGTG
>CAZUXO010000050.1:0-4506 GCA_964624325.1 uncultured Dehalococcoidales bacterium | reverse complement strand
CGAGTTTGGGTTAAACCCGCTAGTTTAATAAGTGGAGCATCTTTGATATTTGGCCCGCACGTGTTATTTACTTTTCGGAGGGGCTTGTATCCGGAGATCAACCGCAATGGCTCTTTTTGACATAATAGCTAAAGCGATCGGCTTCATTGCTATCGGCATAGTGTTCGGTAATTTTATGCTGAGTAAAGTTATTGTGAGGCTGCATTAAACAGCGGATGCTTGAGTTACTTGGAATCTATCTCCATGCTGATTGAATCCTTACAATCGTTAAGATATAATGTGTTTGCTCGATTATTTCACATCTGTTGGTTTCCTGTTTTCTGGCTCTGATTCCATCTTGATTCTGACAGAGGGTGAATTGTTTTATTTTGCGGGTTATAACTGTTTGCGAAAGGCCCATTGATTAGGCTAGAATTGTTCATTCGCCCCTGTAACTCAGCTGGATAGAGTACTGGCCTCCGAAGCCGGGTGCGGGCGTTCGAGTCGCCCCAGGGGCAGTATTATTTTGGAGGTGAACTAATTAACACTGATATTATCGCCATCAGACTACACGGCCGGGGTGGCCAGGGGGCAGTTACTTCAGCTGAACTGGTCGCCCAGACAGCTATAGCCGAAGGTAAATACGCTCAGGCGTTCCCTGCATTCGGTCCCGAACGCCGGGGAGCTCCTGTTCAGGCATTTATCCGTATTAGCGAAAAGCAGATTCGTATACGAGCGGAAGTCACTGAACCGGATATCGTTGTCGTGCTTGACCCTGGGCTTCTAACCATCGTAAAAGTTACTGCCGGTCTGAAGAAGAATGGAATTGTGGTGGTGAATACCAAAGCTATTGACAGTGTGCCTGCGGATATCCGCGCTAACTACCGTGTGGCCATCATTGATGCTAACCTGATTGCCAAAGAGACTCTTGGCGCTCCGATCGTCAATACCACAATGTTGGGCGCCCTCATCAAGGCATCCGGGGTGGTTAAACTGGAATCGATGTCCGAACCTCTCAAGAACCGATTCGGAAAACTGGCGGAAAAAAACCATACCGCCATGAAACGAGCCTATGATGAGCTTCTTATGGAGGAGATGGTGTCGAATGCTTAAACCAGATAACGAGCTAACCTGGAAAGACCTGGAAATCGGTTGTATCGCTACCACACCCGGTAGTACTGCTGCTTATCGCACCGGCGACTGGCGCTCTCAGCGACCTGAATACGATTTCAGCCGTTGTATCAAATGCGGTATGTGCCAGCTTTACTGTCCCGAGGGATGTGTTAAACAGAATGCCCAGACTTATTTTGAGGCCGACCTCTATCACTGCAAAGGCTGTGGTATATGCGCCAGGGAATGCCCGGTTTGGGTCATTACCATGAAGGAGGAATCCTTATGACAAAACGGGTAGGCATGGAGGTTTCCGTAGCTATCGGTGAGATGGTGAAAATGGCCGATGTGGATGTGATTGCGGCTTACCCTATCACGCCTCAGACCCATATAGTGGAACATCTCGCCGAGCTGGTGGCTGATGGCGAACTGGATGCCGAATATATCCCGGTAGAGTCCGAGCATTCAGCCATGAGCGCTTGTTTAGGTTCTTCCGCTGCGGGGGCTCGCACTTTTACCGCCACAGCCGGGCAGGGATTGGAACTGATGCACGAAGTACTTTATGTGGCTTCAGCCATGCGCTTGCCGATAGTAATGACGGTGGCCAATCGCGCACTGTCTGGCCCGCTTTCGGTCTGGGGAGACCATTCCGATGTAATGGCCGTACGCGACACAGGCTGGATACAAATTTTTAATGAAAATGGCCAGGAAGTTATTGACAATGTCATTTGCGCCTTCAGAATCGCCGAAGACCATAGCGTTTTGCTGCCGGTCATGGTCCACCTGGATGGCTTCCACCTGTCGCACGTAATCGAGCCCATGTTCTTCCCGGAGGAGGAACAGGTGAAGGCTTTCCTGCCAACCAACAATTATCCATTACCTCTTCACCCTTCCAAACCTGTGGCCATGGGCGATTTCGCCCCACCTGTTATCTATACTGAGGCCAAGTGGGCGCAGGAAGAGAACCTCAGAAAATCCAAGCAGACTATCCTGGCTGTCTGGGATGAGTTCGCCAAAGAGTTCGGACGAAAGTATCTCCCAGTAGAGAGCTATCGCACCGAAGACGCCAAGACGCTGCTCTTTACCATGGGTAGTTTCAGTGAAACCGCCATGACGGCTATAGATAAGCTTCGCGACGAAGGCCAAAATGTAGGGCTTATCCGCTTGCGCCTTTGGAGACCTTTTCCTTTCGAAGAGTTGCGCCGTGCAGTGAAAAATGCCGAGACACTAATTGTCCTTGACCGCGCCTTGTCCACCGGCGGTCCGGGCGGTCCGGTATGCTCAGAGATTCGTTCTGCACTTTATGATACGAATCCGAGACCTAAGATAGTAAGTTTCGTGGGTGGTATGGGAGGGCGTGATATCACTGTTGCCAACTTCGAGACAATTATAAAGAATGGAATGGAAATAGCCAGAACCGGCAGTGAAAGGGAATTCCAAATATTCGGGGTGAGGGAATAACAATGCAGAATTTGAATGTGTATGCCCCCAGGCTCATACCCAAAGAGGAGGTTTTCGCCCCGGGACACCGTGCTTGTATTGGCTGCGGTGAAGTGCTGGCGGTGCGACTCGCAACCAAGGCGATGGGAAAGAACGTTATCGTCGTCAATGCTACCGGCTGCATGGAGATTATAGCCTCACAAATACCCAATACGTCATGGAACGTGCCGTGGATACACACGCTTTTTGAGAATACTGCTGCCGTAGCCTCGGGTATAGAGTCAGGACTGAAGGCAATGATGCGCAAAGGACGCATTCCTCAAGATGAAATCAATGTGGCGGCCATCGCCGGTGACGGAGCCACACTCGATATTGGACTGCAGGCGCTTTCCGGGGCCATGGAGCGCGGTCACAAATTCCTTTATATTTGCTTTGACAACGAGGCCTATATGAACACAGGGATTCAGCGTTCTTCTGCTACTCCGTTTGGAGCTTCTACCACTACATCGCCTGCTGGTAAACAGAGTCAGGGACAGTTCTCTTGGAAAAAAGACATGCCGGCCATCGCTGTCGCACACAACATCCCCTACGTGGCTACCGCCTGTCCAAGTTATCCGTTCGATATGATGGAAAAAGTAAAAAAGGCGATGAGCGTTAACGGACCGTCGTACATACAGATCTTTTCGGTTTGCCCCACGGGCTGGCGCTGTGCCGGAGATCTGACCATTCGCATCGGCCGTCTAGCGGTCGAAACAGGCGTTTTTCCCCTTTACGAGGTTGAGAACGGAAACTACAAGATTAGCCTGGATTTTCCCAAGCTAAAACCGCTTACCGATTATACCAAGCTGCAAGGGCGTTTTCGTCATTTATCTCCTGAGATGTTGGAGGGGATTCAGACCAAAGTGATCCAGAAATATCAAGAAATAAAGGCCAAGGCCACTGGAGATGTGTGCGCATGAGCGGGATAGTATTTAGCAGCTGGGGTGGTCAGGTCGTCGACAACCGCTTGGGACAATCGGCACTCTCAACCACCGAAGATTTAAAACTGCCTCTAAAATATGCTGACAATGAGATAGCCGCCTTCATGTCATGGGATGGTCTGGTTATCACCGATAAAAACATCAACGTGGTCGCACTGGCAAATGCATATATGCGTGAAGCAGCCAAACTGGCCTGCGGTGAATGCAGCATGGGGTACAGAGGCACCAATGTTATATCTGATATGCTATCTCGTATTGCAGGTGGTGCGGGAAAGCCAGAGAACCTTGAACTTCTGATAGATCTTGCCGATAGCATTCAGAAGAACGTCAAATGTGATTTCTGTGCTAATGCAGTTATCCCCCTCCGGGACGCGCTGAAGAATTACAGAGATGCTTTTGAGTCTGCATCTAACAGCAAAGAAACTCTGCCACAAATAGAATACATAACTAAAGTAACTGCTCCCTGCCAGGAAGCCTGTCCTATTCATCAAGATGTCCCAGGATATCTCGAATTGATTCGTAATCGTCGCAATACAGAGGCTCTTGAAGTGATCCGCCGTACTAACTGCCTACCGCGCGTTACTGGACGCACCTGTGTAGCGTTCTGCGAGGACAACTGCGTGCGCAAGGATATCGATTCCCCGCTTTCCGTGAGAGCACTCAAGCGGGTACCTGCTGATCTGGGAATCATCAAGCCTCTAACCTCTGAAAAAGGTGCCATGAAAGACAAGGTGGCCATTATCGGTGCTGGGCCTGCAGGACTATCAGCTGCTCAACACTTGTCGCTCAAGGGGTATAGAGTATATATTTTCGATGATCAGGCCGCATCGGGTGGTATGACCTTCGCTGGTATCCCTGCCTATAGATTGCCAAGAAATGTGCTCGCTGGAGAAGTGGATACCCTTGCTTCTCAGGGGGTACAGATCAGGCTTAACACTCGTATCAGGCACGTTGAAGAACTGAGGCGAACCTATAAGGCCGTTATGGTGGCTTCGGG
>CAZUXO010000049.1:0-3084 GCA_964624325.1 uncultured Dehalococcoidales bacterium | reverse complement strand
GCGCGCCCTGGTGCGTGACCTTCAAAGAATAATGAATGAAGAAACCCGGCGTAGCGTTCACAAGCCAAGTGAGACTTCGTTTTACAGTGTGGGAGGTCATTTGTGAACATACCCACCTATCACGTGATGATAGATTGGGATTGTGCCGATTTTGCCGGTTTCCACGACTTCACCCAGGGATATGACGATATCACCGCCGATGTTAAGCATTTCCGAATCAGCCGGGGCAAAGACAAGGATTCCAACACTTACCCGGCCGCTACCATGGAGATGATACTTGAGAACTCATCGGGCAAATACTACCCCGCCGCCACAACAGGGGATTACGTCGGCAAGGTCCGGTTATGGCTTCCTGTCAAAGTGACAGCCGTTTATGGCGGCGCGACCTATCCTTTGTTCTACGGGTATATCAACCGGATCACGGCCTATCCCATCCAAAGCAAACAAGAAATCTATTTCTATGCCACGGACGGCATTGACCTGTTGACCAAGACCATAGTGGTGCAGGACATGGATGACAAGACCGTTATGAATGATGGTGAGGCAGTTGGCCAGGTGCTTAATGCCGCCGGATGGAAAATGTCAGCTGTTGCCTGCACCATGCAGAGGACTCCGTTTCACACTGTGACCAAAGCCGGGCACGGCCTGGTTGACGGAGATACGATCATGTTCAGCGGCGCTTCAATACCTCAAGCACTCGATCCGCTGGTCATGTATTTCGTGGTTCGGGCAAATATGAATGATTTTGGCGTTGCACTTACGGCAGCGGGCGCCTATATCGAATTTAGTGCTGATGGCTCCGGTTACTATTACCAGGTGCCTCGCCGGGCCATCGATGTTGACGGCGGTGATATAACAAACTTCCCGGAAACATTTGAGTTTACCAAACCGGCATGAGGATAGTTAGATGGCTTATTCGTGGATACCAGTAGTATCGGCGTTTCATAAAACCTACGATGACAACGGCACTGCAATTACCGAAGGCTTTGACTACGTGTCGGCCCAGGAATTGCTCAAAAGGATAGCCGACACCGGTGAGGGCCGGCTGTATATTGACGAAAGAGGGAAGGTAGTTTACGAAAGCCGCTTTCACAGGAAAGTGTGATGCCTTCACATTATGCTGAAGTAGCATCCGTACAGGTACGGCAGGACTCTTCTTACGTAAGTCTTTCCATGATATATGGCGCGGTGACATGGGGATGGTGGTGGGCTTCCTATCCCCATGGTGACGGTTCTTTGGCGGAAACTCTTGTGAGGGCAGCCATAAGTGGTGTAAGTGGCGGTGGAGGGAATGTAATTAGAGGTGAATGGACAAACGGATCCAGCGTCGCAAGTGGTTTAATATCAGCGGGCTGCAACCTCGACCATCATAGAAAAAGAGGCTTTGAGTGGGGTTATTGGAGAAACTGGGGAAAAAACTTTGAGGAGAAAATCTCCGGGCATGCGTCTGCGCTTTGCGGAGCATTTCGATTTACAGTGCCTGCACCGCCCGCTGGTGCTAAATTGGCACATGCCCAGGTGCGCATAACATCAAGTGGTTATCAGTCAACGGAGCAGGTTTTCGGGGTTGGCGCAGGCACATTTGAGTACGATTGCCCTTTTAACAATTCCACTCCCGGAGAATTATTTCCACCTCATTTGGGTTGGTCTGGTGACTACTACGGGGAGAATGGGCCGGTGTATATGGGATATTGGCCAGGATGGTACTGGATAGCTTGGGCCAATATGTCCGGACTGGCCACCGTAACATACTGTGCTCAGTTAGAAATTAGTTACGATTATGACCCTGATGATCCTGAATGCGAGGGAATGGATGCCACCGATGTATCGTGGGACGGGGCTACATTACACGGTGCATCATCTACTCATTGGCAATGGGGAGTAAAGGGTGATGATGTTGGAGCAGAAAGTGAAAATGGAGTATTAACCGGCCTAACTGCCGATACATGGTACTGGTACAGGGCACTTTCATATTGTGAGGAGAAAACATTCTGGTTCAAAACTAAGAAGGAAGACACGCCGACGACCTGGCAGGCGTCTATCATTACCCTCCCTGCCACAGAGGTATGGGCTACCGGGGCTACGATCCACGGCCTATTTCACTACAAAGGGAATAGCGCCTTTTATGTTGCATTGGGATTCCAGTATGGATTGATGAGTGACCTGACCAACTGCAACCTGGGTACCCATGAAAATGCCCACGTTATTTGGCTCTATACACTCGGGCAACCAGCCCGTGATTGGGGGCCGCGCGGATATATGATGCCAATTCAAATGACCATAGCCGGGCTATTACCGGACAGGACATATTACTACCGTGCTTGCCTGCACGTCGGAACGCCACCCATGAAAATGAATAATTACTTCGGGGCAACGATGTCATTTGGTGGCCCGGTTTCGATGTTTGGCTTTGGCAGGGAATACATCACAGCTAAAAAGGGTGAGGACGATATCAGCAAACTGGCAGCAGGCAGGTATTATATGGATAAGAGTGGCGTGTTCCAATATGAGAGTGCTAAAAGGCGGTTGGCCACGGCCATTCAATTGGCTGGGAGTGGTGATGCATCTGACTCCGCAGTGTACGGAGGGGCAATAGGGTTTATTCGGCTAAATCAATATACCTGCGCCGTTTCGGGAAAGTGTACGCAGATAAGGATTGTAGGCGGAGCAGCCGGCAACGTCCGTTTAGCCATTTATGATGACGCTGGCGGTACTCCGGTTAATCTGCTCAGCCAAACTCACGGCACCGCCGTTGTCCAGGGGGATAACACCGTGATGCTGCAAACCGCCATCAACTTAATTGAAGGTACGGCGTACTGGCTGGCTATTCAAGTAGATACTGGTGACCTGGAATATCAAGACCCGTCAACGGCCTTTCCCTATAAATACAAGGCGCAGGACTATGGTGACTTTCCTGTTTCGTTATCAGGATTGACCACTGTGGATGGAACGCAATGGAATAGGATGCAGGCCTGGGGTTTATGAATGACAGTAACCTTCACTGATACTGAACTGATAGACCTCACTTACGAAATCAACGATGGTGAACTGGTTAACGATGTGCTCTGCATCGTTGGTGAGCCA
>CAZUXO010000048.1:0-7571 GCA_964624325.1 uncultured Dehalococcoidales bacterium | reverse complement strand
AAGGAATCGGGAGCTGTAACCATCGCCGTGGTCACCAATCCTTTTTCTTTTGAGGGTACTCACCGCGTGCAAGTTGCGCAGGAATGTATCACCCGTCTGCTAGGAAAGGTCGATACCCTTATCATCATCCCTAACGACCGACTGCTTGATTTGTGTGATCCCAAGACTGGAGTAGATACCGCCTTCAAGATGGCCGATGATGTGCTGCGCCACGGGGTGCAGGCGATCTCGGAAGTTATCACAGTTCCCGGCATGATCAACCTGGACTTCGCTGATGTAAAGGCAGTTATGAAAGATGCAGGGCCAGCCTGGATGTCTATCGGACGCGGTACCGGCAAGAACCGCGCCACGGATGCAGCTCGTGCTGCCCTCGCTAGCCCGCTGCTGGACGTAACCATCGAAGGCTCCAAGGGCGTTCTGTTCAATATCGTCGGCGGCAGCGATCTGAGCCTTTTTGAGGTCAATGAAGCTGCTGAGGTTATCAAGCAAGCCGTCGACCCCGATGCTAATATCATCTTCGGTGTGGCTTCCGACAGCCAGATGGGCTCTGAAGTCCGCATTACCCTTATTGCTACAGGGTTTGTCAATAAAACCGGTGTTGATAACAAAGAAGATGACGAAATGAACAAAAGACTCAAGAGTATCAAGACTGAGGATGAAATGGATGTGCCTTCCTTCCTGCGCCGCTGGAATAAACCTGCCGTCAATAACCGGCAGGCTATTCCCCAGGACAAGGTAACCCGACCTCAGATGCGTTCTTATAACTCGTAAAATAATCGAGCATTTACTTTCTAGGTTAGAGAGGGGCTGGACTATTGGCCAGCCCCTTTTCTGTTTCAAACAGCTGACGACTTGGGTCAGTCATGTATTATAGTGATTAAATAAAGTCCTCAAAATGCCAATAAATACCTTGACTTCCACTATCTATTGTGGTAATTTGGCTGTTGTGATACTACAGCTAGTAGTTATGTTATGAAGTGTCCTCATTGCGGTAACGATGATTCTAGGGTTGTGGATTCACGCGATACAACAGATGGCGTTAGGCGTAGGCGTGAATGCATCGGGTGTCAGGCACGTTTCACCACCTATGAGAGACTTCAGCCGGTCAGTCTCTATGTCATAAAGAAAGACTTGCGCCACGAAGAGTTTAACAAAGAAAAATTGCTGAACGGCATCCGGAAGGCGTGCGAAAAGCGGCCGCTGACTACCGGGGCTGTTGAGAGCCTCGCAGATGATATTGAATCCGAACTTATCCAGATGGGCAAGACCGAGATTCCCAGCTCGGTCATCGGGGACAAGGTGATGACTCATCTCAAGAATCTTGACTATATTGCCTATATACGATTTGCATCCGTTTATCGTGATTTTACTGATATTACCGATCTTAAACAGGAGGTGGATACACTCCTGAGCCACCACTCTCCTCCGGACGGACAGCTCACGCTACCCATCAATTCCTAGGTTCATAAGGTTCAATCCATTTTGGGAGAGATCATTTACTATGAGTAAACAGGGTGAGTTAAAAGCGGGAGCAGGAGAACTGGTCAGCCGCACGCAGATTGCTCGAGCCATTTTCAATGCTGCCGCTTCCATGGGTATTGCGGACAGGGGTCTTATCGATAAGCTTACCAGCCAGGTGATCGGGCGCATGGAACGCCCTGCCGTGCTGCCTGGCATGGAGGAGTTCATCCCCAAAGGTATCAAGCAACCCCTTCATCAGGCGTCGGATTCCGATATCCTGTCGATGGTCAAGGAGTTTTTGTCCGTTGAGAATCCGGCTCGTATGGCGGAGGCTCCCCCCTTCCGCGCTGAGATAGCCGGGGAGATAATCGAACCTAGTTCGTCAATTCACGAAATCAAAACAGCAGAAAGTAAGTTAGTGTCAGAATCCAAACCAGTATCAGAATATAAAATACGTTCCAGGAAGGAGACTCCTGCCATGCCAGCCAAGACCAAAACAGGCGCCATCCCCGTGGCAATATGCGAGAACGCCCTGCGCGTGCTGGAAAAGCGCTACCTTAAAAAAGACAAACAGGGCAAGGTGGTAGAGACTCCCGAGGATATGTTCCGCCGCGTGGCGCAGACAATTGCCTCGGCGGAGCTGGGGCACAACCCGAAAGCTGACGTCAAAGCATGGGAAGATAGATTCTACTCGATTATGACCGGGCTGGAATTTCTGCCCAATTCACCCACTCTGATGAATGCCGGGCGCGAGCTGGGGCAGCTCTCGGCCTGCTTCGTACTACCCATCGAAGACTCCATCAATTCTATCTTTGATGCGGTGAAGAACACTGCCCTCATCCACAAGAGCGGCGGAGGCACCGGCTTTTCATTCTCGCGCCTGCGCCCCGAGACCGATAGAGTCGGTTCTACCGGCGGCGTGGCCAGCGGTCCGGTGTCCTTTATGAGAGCCTTCGACGTGGCCACCGACGTCATCAAGCAAGGTGGCACGCGTAGAGGTGCCAACATGGCCATCCTGAATGTCACCCATCCGGACATCATGCATTTCATCACTTCAAAAGAGGATATGGTCTCTCTCACCAATTTCAACATCTCGGTGGCCGTCACATCGGAATTTATGCAGGCGGTCAAGGCCGGGACCGACTACGAGTTGATTAATCCGCATACCAAAGAAGGGGCCGGAGAGCTGAATGCCAAAGCCGTTTTCGACAAGATGGTGGAGCTAGCTTGGAAAACTGGTGATCCCGGCGTGGTTTTTATTGATCGCATCAACCAGGATAACCCCACACCCCATCTGGGACGGATTGAGAGCACTAATCCCTGCGGCGAGCAACCGCTTTTGCCCTACGAGTCGTGCAACTTGGGCTCGATCAACCTGGCGCGCATGCTAAAGCGCAACGACAAGGTGGAGATAGATTATAAAAAGCTGGAAGAGACGGTGCGGCTGGCCGTGCGTTTTCTGGACAACGTTATCGACGTCAACCGCTTTCCGTTACCCGCAATAGACGAGATGACGCGTAAGACGCGCAAAATTGGATTGGGAGTGATGGGTTTCGCCGACATGCTGATACAGCTGGGCGTGCCTTATGACTCCGAAGAGGCTCTAAAAGTGGCCGAGCAGGTTATGGGTACCA
This sequence comes from uncultured Dehalococcoidales bacterium, assembly GCA_964624325.1. Classification (GTDB taxonomy): domain Bacteria; phylum Chloroflexota; class Dehalococcoidia; order Dehalococcoidales; family UBA1222; genus SURF-27. The sequence goes on along the minus strand of CAZUXO010000048.1, from coordinate 4,476 downwards.
TCAACAATACAGCCCATAAAGCCTCCATGGAGCTAGGTGTCGAGCGAGGCAACTTTCCCGCCTTCAACGGCAGCATCTACGATAAGCCCGGCGCGCCTAAAGTGCGAAACGCTTCCTGCACCACCATCGCGCCTACGGGCACGCTCTCCATCATCGCCAACTGTTCCGGGGGTGTCGAGCCGGTGTTCGCGTTATCCTTTACACGCAACATCCTGGACGGGGCCAAATTCATCGAGGCCAATCCCTCTTTCGAGGAAGCCGCCAGGAACGGGGGTTTCTACTCGGAGGTTCTGATGCAGAAGCTGGCAGACGGGACGCATCTCAAGGACATCAAAGAAGTTCCAGATTCGGTCAAGCGCGTATTCGTGACGGCGCATGATATCGGGGTCAAATGGCATGTGCGCATGCAGGCGGCTTTTCAGCATCATACAGACAACGCTGTTTCAAAGACAGTCAACTTCCCCAAAGAAGCCACCGCCGTTGATGTAGGCAATGTCTATATGATGGCTTATGATGAGCAACTTAAAGGCATCACCATCTACCGCGATGGCAGTCGCGAGGGGCAGGTACTCACCACAGGCAAAGACCTCGCTAAAGAAAAGAGGGAAGAGGCCAAAGCAGCGGTCTTGGCTCCCCGCCGCCGCTCCAAGGTAACCTCAGGTTTCACCGAGCGCGTAACCACCGGCTGCGGCTACATCTACGTCACTGTGAACTCTGATGAGCACGGTATCTGCGAAGTTTTCTCTCATTTGGGGAAGACTGGCGGCTGCGCTGCAGCGCAACTTGAATCCACCTGCCGCCTTATTTCGCTGGGTCTGCGCTCCGGTATAGATGTGGCTTTGTTGGTCAAACAGCTGAAGGGTATACGCTGTCCGTCTATTGCATGGGAGAATGGTAAGTCCATCCTTTCCTGCGCAGACGCCATAGCTGGCGTGATGGAGCGACGTGCCGGTCTGGCTCATGGCAAGGAAGATGGAGCGCATGAAAAATCCACTCAGGATCTGGGCCTGGTGAAAAATGTTGCCGGGCAATGCCCGGAGTGCACCAGTTTGTTGGCTTACCAGGAAGGTTGTCTGGTCTGCCCGAGTTGCGGATATACTAAGTGTTAGACTTGGTCGGGAAGAACTTTAAAGAAAGGAGGTAAAGACAAATCGACAGACAGGAACGTGTCATGATATTTATCGATGGCTCTAACATGTATCACTCTCTAAAGGCCTATTTCAAGCGAACCGACATTGATCTGGACTGTTTCAACCAGAAAATTCTGGAAAAGCGCCGGTTGGTGCGCATGTATTATTACAACGCTGTCGTGGGCAAGGTGGAAGAACCCGAGCGTTTCAAAGATCAGGAGAAGTATTTCAAAAGCGTGGCTGCAATTCCCTATACCGAATTGCGCCTTGGACGGCTTGTATATACAAATCAGTGGCCTAGCAGCCCTCCGTTCGAAAAGGGCGTGGATGTTCAGCTAGCCACTGATATGATAACGCATGCTTTTAAGAATAACTATGATGTCGCCATACTGGTGGCCGGAGATAATGACTACGTGGGTGCTATCCAAGCCGTGAAAGACAACGGCAAACATGTCGAGGTAGCGCTTTTCGGGCAGGAACGCACTTCCCGCCAACTTAGAGATGTAGCTGACCGCATAATCACTCTAGATGGACGGTTGATGCGCGGTTGCTGGAAAGGCGCTCCAATTCACCTCCCAACTATGCCGCGTCCTTCCAATAGAAGTGGGAATCGTGTTGCCAATCAGATTGGACAAATTAACGATTCTCGCAACGAATCTAGAAGCGAATCCCGGAATGAACCACAAAATGAATCTCACATTGATTCCCACATCGAGGCTAATAACGATTCCTGGAACAATTCCAGATTTGAAGCGTAATACAACCCAAACAACTGCCGGATAACGGGCTCCTTCCATGCGAAAGGAGCCCTGTCTATTTTAGTGCAGTATATATAAAGTTTAGGAAGGATTTACCCCATTTCGTTTCATCAGCGCCATTCAAGTTCAAGACAATTATGCACTCTCAAATCCTACAATCACTCCTCAGGGCTGACGAAATAAAGGGAGATGGTTTTATTGTGTCTACGTCTGGCTTGCTGTAATATCATGGCAATGGCTGGAAAGAAAGCAAGACCCACTCCCGGGCAAAGCCGCGCTGATTATTTCAGTGGTGGAAGGCTGGCAGGCGAGGAGGGTACGATATTCAAGGATTGGGGAGGGCGCTACCCTTTGGCGCTCATTTACCCTAATAACTACTCTATTGGTATGTCCAATCTGGGCGTGCAGGCTATTTATCGATTGCTGAACAACCGAAGCGACGCGATTTGCGAGCGCGTTTTCTGGGAAAATGACCAGAAACCTTTATTGAGTCTGGAATCATCTCGCCCCATGATGGACTTTGCCTGTCTGGCTTTTTCTTTTTCCTATGAACTGGATTATCTCAATTTGGCTTCTATCCTCAGGGCAGCAGGTATCCCTCTTTACTCACAGGAACGTGACGAGTGCCACCCCATACTTATTGCTGGGGGACCCTGTGTCACAGCCAATCCCATACCTGTGTCCTACTTTTTTGATGCTTTTTGTATCGGGGAAGCTGAAACGATATTCCCTCAGCTTTTACCGATATTGGCCATGGATAGTGCCCGCGATGAAAAACTTCGACAACTCTCAGTGTTACCTGGAATCTTTGTTCCCGTCTATAACGATGGGCATAAAATCACGCGCCGGTGGCTGGCCGACATGGATGGGTTCCCTGTTCATTCAACTGTTTTGACACGCGACACCGAACTTGGCGATTTGTACCTAATCGAAGTGCAACGCGGATGCAGCGGAGCATGCAGTTTTTGCCTGGTGAGCCGTGCTTTTTGCCCGCCGCGTTTTCACTCTCTTGAATCATTGCTTGGACAGGCGCGTGAGGGTTTCAGATATCGAAAGCGTATCGGACTGGTTGGGCCGGCGGTAACAGATCACCCCGAAATAGAGAAGCTGCTCAACGGGCTTTTGGATATGGGAGCGGGTTTCTCGTTGAGTTCTTTGCGCTTGAAGAACTTATCCGAAAAGATGCTGGAATTGATGGTGCGAGGGGGAGTGAGCAGCTTGGCATTGGCTCCGGAGGCCGGTTCAGAGCGTCTGCGTAAGAGCATAAGCAAAGGCCTTAGAGAAGAAGACATAACCCAGGCAGTGACAAAAGTGGCGGCACAACCATTTAAGCATCTTAAGCTTTATTTTATGCTGGGCTTGCCGACAGAGATGGATGAGGATATTGAGGAAATCATCAAGCTTGCGCTGAAATGTCAGGCTTTGCTGGGTAAAAGTCAGAAAGGTTGTCGACTGAATTTGAATGTTGCTCCATTTGTCCCCAAGGCAGGAACACCATTTCAGTGGTTGGGCATGGCGGGTGTAGCCACTATTGAAAGAAGGATAGCCCGTCTAAAAGATTGCTTGAGCGGTCAGGGTATCGAAGTGAAGGCTGAAAGCCCCGAATGGAGCCATGTTCAGGCGGCGTTGTCGCGCGGGGATGCGAGCATGGGTGCAGTAATCGCAGATATGGATAAAACCTCACTGGCAGCCTGGCGTAAGGCGGTAAAAAAGACAGGGGTGAACTTCGATCACTTCGTACTGGAAAAATGGGACAAGAACACAACGCTGCCCTGGGGCATGATTGAGCTATGATGAGCCAAAGTACTCCTTCGCTTTGGTGATGTGTTTGGAGGCAGGCAAGATAACAAAACAACGGATAGACTAGAGCGGCGCATTTGTTTTTATCAGTAAGCTATTTATCCGCCTAGCAATTCGTTGACCACTGTATTGACTTCTTGCCCGTCAGCCTTGCCTTTGACCATCGGCATGAGCTTGGGCATGACCTTGTTCTTGTCCCTGGGACCTTGGGCGCCCACCTCGGCGATAACCTTGCTCGCCAGACTGACGATCTCATCACGTGCCATTTGCTCGGGCATATAGGCTTTCAGCATGGCCATCTCGGCCTCTTCCTTCGCGGCAAGTTCCGGGCGGTTGGCTTGTTTGTAGGCTTCGATGCTTTCCTTGCGCTGCTTTATCTCTTTGGCAATAACGCCTAGGATATCGCTGTCGACAAGCGTGGCCTGCTTGGCTATCTCGCTGTAGTTCATGGCTGAAAGCAGCATGCGGATTACGGAACAACGCAGGCTGTCGCCATCCCTTAGTGCCTGCCTGAGGTCATCGTTCAGTTTCTTCTTGAGAGAGCTTTCCATAAGGGTCCCTACTTTCCTGTCTTTGCGCTGGAAGGGGTGACTTTGGTTGATTGTCTACGGGTGGCCACTTGCTTGCGGGTGCGCCGGGTCAGCGGTTTCTGGAAACGTGCCCGGCGACGAGCTTCGGATAGAACACCGTCTTGCATGACTTTGCGGTTGAAACGCCTTAACAGGCTGTCAACGCTCTCATTGTTGTTGGAAACAACGATTGTAGACACGCCTAAATCAACCTCCTTT
>CAZUXO010000047.1:0-5734 GCA_964624325.1 uncultured Dehalococcoidales bacterium | reverse complement strand
ACATTGGTGCTCGCTGCCGTACTGATGCTAGTCGCGTATTACTGTGTAAATTCCGCCCCCGCCAGCGCCGCCTCGGTAGCACAGCAGGACCCTCTTGACGCGGAGAATGGCTGCTGGGTTTGCCATGAAAAACCCAACCTTGCGGATACCGACTGGTACTATATTGACTGGTATTGCCACAATGCGCTCCCGGCGGAAAGTTATTCCTCAAGGAGGTACCTGAGAGCCCATCTTGATTGGGTAATATCGTACTTAACAATCCCACCCGATTTGTATATGCCGACGACCCAACTGTCACCGAACGAGTCCCTGATTAATTTGTTCGACCGAAAATTGTTCCCGTCGTTCGCAACTATAACTATTGGCACAAAAGTTACCTGGACGAATAAGGACATAAGGGATTACATTTTGCAAAGCCCACTCACTTCCCAGCAATGGCCATTCGAAAGCGTCACCTTGAAGCCCGGGGAGAGTACAAGCTACACCTTTGTACAAGCCGGCGTTTTTCCTTACAAATACCAGTATGCTGATATGAGACCCGTCACGACACCTCTTTATCAGAGCGTTTTAGGGAAAATAGTGGTATCAGCCCCGAAGTAACTGTCATTGGTTAGAGCATCATACAGAAAGGTATCAAGCATTGAATATCGGTTATATATTTATTGCCGTGGCTTTCATCTTCTCTGGTATCTCCGTAGCCGCCTTCTTTCTCGGCGGTGTTCCGAAGCGCAGGCCTGTGCTTGTCTTGGCGCGGGTTTGCGTTTTTGCCGCCCTGGGGATGGTGACTGCGGCAACCGCATACATGATTCGTCTGCTTCTGATTCATGATTTTTCGTTTGTGTATGTAGCTGAATATACCTCGCGGGACCTTCCCCCTCTTTACCTGTTCACTGCTTTGTGGGCAGGTAACCTGGGATCGCTGTTATTCTGGGCTTGGCTTGTCACCGTAATAGGAGCACTGGTGGTGATAACCATGCGGGCGCGCGACCGTGCTCTCATGCCATATGCCACGATGGTTGTCATGATTGTCGAAACATTCCTGTTGGCACTAATGCTCTTTGTGAAAAACCCATTCGAGAAGATGATCACCATCCCGTTGGAAGGTATCGGGCTGACTCCATTTTTTAAAGAGATCGGGATGTTTCTGCACGTACCTGTAATATTGACTGGATATGCTGGCTTTACCGTTCCTTTTGCCCTGGCGGTAGCCGCTCTGCTTACGGGGAGGCTGGGCAATGAGTGGCTTATACCAGCCAGACGCTGGGCACTGTTATCCTGGCTTCTGCTTGGAGCCGGAATCATTACTGGTGCCTGGTGGAGTTACACCGGGATGGGTGGGGGGAGCTATTGGCATTGGGAACCAGTAGAGAATGCTACCCTGATAACATGGCTTTCCGCAACTGCATGGCTCCACTCAATTGCAATGCAGAGAAAACGTGGCATGCTAAAGGTGTGGAGCATGATGCTCATAATCATGACTTTCGGGTTTGTTATCTTCAGCTTTTTTTTGAACCGAAGCGACATCATCACTTCGGTAAACTCCACCTCAAATTCCGCCTTTCGCCTCTCAATCCTGGGCTTTCTCATGGTGGCAATGCTCGTTTCATCAATACTTGTTTTTCTGCGCCGGGGCGGGTTGGAAAGTAAGCTGCAGATAGAATCGGTGATCTCTAAGGAAGGCACTTTTCTGCTCACTAACCTTTTACTGACAGCTTCAGCCATGGCTATTTTGTTGGGAACAGTCTTCACGCTACTTAACCGTGACGCGGGGGGACTGCATGCAAGTCTGGCTGTGCCTTTCTTAAACCAGGTTAACCTCCCCATCTTTCTGGCGATCATACTTTTGGCGGGAATATGTGTTACCACCGGCTGGCGAAAGGTGACCATCCTCAGCTTGTGGCGCGCCCTGCGGTGGCCCCTCGTGGCATCCCTGTTATTAGGATTGACGCTTCTCTTGTTTGGGATCAGGGGATGGTATCCGATTGTCGGTCTGGTCATGTGCTGTTTTGTGCCATTTACCATAGCGGCCGAGTGGGTTAAATCCACCGACGCGCGGCACCGCAACCGTAGTGAGAATTACCCAAAAGCCTTCTTCGCTTTAGTCTGGAGTGATAAACCTCGCCACGGCGGCTACATCGTTCACATTGCCATCATACTAATCTCAATAGGTATAATCGGTTCATCGGCTTACTCGGTTAGCAAGGAAGCCACTCTCATGCCGGGCGAATCGATGGCCATCGGTAATTATTCGCTGGTCTTCGAGAAATTAAACTTAAACACGGCCATCGGGGAGATGATATTTTCAGCTGATCTATCAGTTTATAAAAATAGTAAACTTATCGGGAAGCTGACACCGGTAAAGTATTTTGATCAGGCCTACAACGGCGAAGTTAACACCGCGTCTGTCCGTTCGAGTCCCGTTGAAGACCTTTATATCACCGTAGTCGGATGGGACAAAGCCGGGCTTGCCGAATTTAAGGTTAGCATTTATCCGCTTACCATGTGGATATGGATCGGAGGTTGGCTCATGATGCTGGGTGGACTGATAGCCTTCTGGCCTGATAGAAAAAGGGTCGTAAATACTTCAGAATGAAAAGGAACCTGGTATTATAATATAACAACTGTTATTTTATTAAGTTTTGACATGCGGAATATTTAGGAGCCGTTGATTTGCACGATCAAGTTTATGACCTCATGTTTCTAATAACCCGGAGGCAGAGTTCCACGAGCTCGTCCCGTGGGTTAATGAATCGGCGATAAAGAGGAAAGTTTGCGTGGTTGAAGAAAGGCTGTTGGAAAGAACGTGTCGTGTGATATCTTGGGTGTTTTCCTTACGCAGTTGGGCTGGATGAGAAATCAGTCACCGAATTTGCTACTGAAATGAGCAATAATGAATCGGCTTCAATAGACCTTTGTGGTTTATAGTGCTCTATTTGGAACACTGAGACTATTGACGTACGCCAAATCTTAGAGTATAAATAATTAGATTTGAGGCGAATCGTCATCGGTTTAGAGGGAGGTAAAATGATGAAAATCAAATTGTTGGCTGCATCATTGGCATCATTGCTCTTGTTAGTCATGGTTTTTGGCGCTTGCGCTAAAACCACCACTGTGACCGTTACGGCAAATACTATCACGATACCAGGTATTACCACCACTCTGCCGGCGGTCACCATCACGCTGCCAGGTAAAACTACGACTATACCTGCCACCACTGTCGTAATACCTGCCACCGTCACAACTGTGCCGACGGCTATAGGTAGTAGATTATTACCGGACAAACCGTCTGATATTATTTCTCATATGGCTAGTGTTGTCGGTGACCTCACTGGCGATTGCGTGGGGTGCCATGGTCCAGGCACCACTTATTACGAATATCCTATGCCTCCTAGCTGGGACGCCAACGACCACGGCTCCGCGGTATATACTGGATTCTTTTATGTACTTCCAGGTTCTATACAAGACCACACTGGCCGTACCTCCAACATGTGTTTGGACTGTCATCGAGTTGTAAAGTAAATTATCAATCTTTCAAAAAACCCTATTTTCCTCCCGCCAGCAAGTTGGGGGCGGGAGGAAAATAGGTCCCCTTTTAAGCCTAGTATATTACACTGTCCCCGAGGCAAGTAGCGGGAATTAGAGCCCAATATGATTAATTAGCGAATAATGTTGATTTGGCTATTTATTTTGCTTTGTGCCATACTGGTTTTACTGGTCTCCATAATTCTCGGTCATTACACATAGGAACTCCATGAAACGTAACAAGGCCTTATCGGCGTTATTCACATTTCTGTTGGCAATTGTGTTGGTTATCTCCGGTTGCAAGAGTGGTGCAAAAGCGACACCTTATACCAAGATTTTCGCCACGTTGGCTCCGGATTCGTCTATATCTCGGGTAAAAGAGTTTCAGGATAAAGGGAACTTATCACTACTGGGTGCCACATTTCTGGCGAAAACAAGGCTGGAGGTTACCAGCAACGAGAAGAACCTTTATAAATTCGTTGCGACCTTCCCGACAAATTCAAAAACCGACATCACAGTCAAGTTGACTCCAAATCAAAAATATACACCTACCCAAGAGGAGCTAAGCGCTAACCCGGGAAGCCAAATATTTAACGCCGGACTCACATATAGCATTACGGGCAGCACATACAACTTGAAGCTGGCATATTTCCTGCCCAACGGCGTCCTTCCCATATCCTTCGATACTGTTCTGAAGGCAACTCTTTCTCAGCTAGTAGTGACAGAAGGCGCAGGTACTTTCCAATATCAACCCGCCGTTTATAGAAAAGGGGGCCCTGGTTTTGATGTCTTGCAAGTTGCTGAAGGTGGGGGTGAGCAAACGGGCACAACTGTGGCCCTCCAGATAGCACTCTTTCAAGCAGGACAGGAATTTGTTTCAGCGGCCGAAGAGTTTATCACGGGTGTTGAAGGCAGTCCACTTATCAATACTGCCACTTCCGCGCTTGAAGTTGTGGAAGTCCTGAACACGAGTCTCGATTACCAAGATATGGTGACGGAGCTTGATGGTTTACAGACAAGCGCTGAAAACCCGATAAATCCGTTGACTCAAGCTGCCTATGCTGATGATCCTGGCCTACGGCAGCGCATACTGGATGAAATTTCCAATACCAGAACCGAATTGATGCTTGATAATTTAGCCCTATATTTAAACTCGGAGGTTTCAGTAGGGTCAGGGCTTATGGGACTGCCTATACTTTCGGTAGCCATGGCTCCGTTGACTTCCTGGAATAGTAACACGCTCAGACAGGTCATGAGAGAACGTATGCGAAACGTTAGAAATATGGTGACCACCGGAACAGGATCCCTGAACCCAAGGCCGGGCTCAGGGGGAAGCGGAAACAACGTAACACCTCTACCAGGGGTGGTGGTACCTACAAACACGGTTACATTGAAGCCAGGAACTTGGGTTGCAAGTTATGAAGGCGTGCACAAAGAAGTCGGTCCTATCAGCGGGAGCTACTTCACCTATACTGACATAGGAACTATTTCTTTCACAATTAACGATAAAGGCTTCACTGTGGAAGGTACCGGAAATGGCCATCTCCCTTATCATAGTGTGGTTCCTCCTACAAGGGAGAGCGGAGGCTCACACATTGACGGTGTAATAGATTATACCTTCACACTTGGCGGGTATGTCATGGGAGGGTCTGCAACCCTGATGATGTCATCGCTGCCGACTCCAGCGATGTTCCAGGTACTTTATGTCCCTGATAAAGGCTCTTCTTCAACAAGCGATATTATATGTCCGATGCCCCTGATCAGCTCCCCGGTGAAGCTGGAAATGGGCGCGGTTTCAAAAATAGATCAGGATACCACTATGTACGGGGTTCATGTCACAGAAACCCGGACACTAACTATCACAAGGCACCAGCCGTAACACGCCGCCGACCTGTCTAAAATATACCGGTAAATGTTCCTTTTTTTGCTTCATTCACGGAAAAAGGAACATTTATACATATAGCATATTTGAACCGTATACAAGGTACCAAATTATAAATTAACAGCCAAGTAATCAATCATTATTGAACCCGCGGGTGATTAAAGTTTCTTCAAGGTTGGCAACTCCGTCTTTCACGGTCACCTGCCTTATAAACCACGAATGAAAGCCCTCTTTTGCGACGGTTCCTTCTTGCCGAAAATCCGGAAAATTATCGATGTAAGCCTCAGTAGGCCCATCTCAATTTCAAGCATCCAATCTTGATTTAGCTGG
>CAZUXO010000046.1:0-3506 GCA_964624325.1 uncultured Dehalococcoidales bacterium | reverse complement strand
CAGCCCTGCGGCATAGTACAATAGCACAGACGGGCCGGGGTGGCGGAACTGGCAGACGCAGAGGACTTAAAATCCTCCGGAGCAATCCTTGTGGGTTCGAGTCCCTCCCCCGGCACTTAGGAAAATCAAATGTTGGCTTTGACACTGTCAGTGCTTGTCTTGGCCTACCTGCTGGGATCTTTTCCAACAGCTTATATCGCCGGGCGCATCGTCTGCGGTGAAGACATACGCCAGATGGGCGACGGTAATATGGGCGCTCAAAATGCTTTCCGGCTGTTCGGTCCCCGTGTCGGTCTTTCGGTAGGTCTCATCGATTTTCTAAAAGGCGTCACGGCGGTATCGCTAGCACAACTCGCCGATATGAGCGTTCCTGTCATCCTGCTTTCAGGCATGCTGGCCGTCGCCGGCCACAACTGGCCTGTATTTTTGCATTTCCGGGGAGGCAGAGGAGAGGCTACCACTATCGGAGTGCTGCTGGTAGTGGTCACATGGCCAATGCTTATCGCCGGCCTTGTCAGCCTGTTGACATTGCTTAAAACTAAAAACGTTACGATTGCCAGTGTGCCGCTTTTCGCGCTGTTGCCATTTTTAGGGTGGATTTTCCACGTCAGGGGAATCTATATTATCTACGGCATGGCCTTACCCAGCCTTGTCGCCCTCACACACCTGTCCAGGGTATCACGACAGGCGCCGCATCAGGTTTAACCCTCTTTGCGGCGCGGAAGCATTTCTTTAAGACGCTGCCACCAGGATTCAGCCGCCGGCTTTTCCGGCTTCGGCGGAGCCAGCAGTTTTACCTGACCCTCCAGATTGCGGATGCGCTCGGCGGCGGCCCCCAATTGTGCTGCCAACGCCAGATTCTTTTCCTGCAGTTCGCGGATGAGGTTGAAGCTTTCGCTCGACGGCTGCCCGGAGGTCTTGCCAGCAGTCTTGCCGTTGTCCATGGTCAGATTGGGGTCCAGTTGTGGGGGCAACTCCAGTATGCGATATTCATCGCCAAAGCTGCCTTTGACGAGCTCGGCCTTGAGCTTGCCGGCCTTGATGTAGCGCCTGATGGTGCGCGTGGAAACATTGAGCTTTTTAGCCGCTTCGTTGATGTTAAAACTCTGATTTGTCATAGTATAGACAGTGTATAGTCAACTGGCCGGGGTTGTCAAGGGATGTGTAGACAGGCAGAAACCAGATGGCTCAATCATGGAACGTGTCCTGCAATCTCAGAACGACCATTGAGGAAACCGAGGTTCGGGAAAACCCCTGGTCAATCTTCTGCGTCGCGATTACGGATGTCCACCCCCACCGCCGGTGACATGGGCAGTAAAAGAGTGACGCCGGGCTGGCGCTGAAGATAAGAACGGGTGTAGCTGGTGGGGTAAGAGTAGACCACCTGTACCTTGGGATGTTCAAGGCAGAAAAGAAATACCCCTACCGTCTGCGGTTTGGTGCCGAAAGGCCCCACGACCACGTTAAAAGAATCGCGCACTTCATGGTAAATAGATTCCAGCATATTGCGTACCCCGTAAGGATCGTCGGGGGGTACGTCGCGCAATTCAACACCTGTCTGAGCCAGCAGATAGGCATTGTTTTTCTGAGCGTACTCCAGATAATCTGTCTGCCCGTCTCTCGGGGGATTGCTAATGAGCGCGATGGTTCGCACCGGATTGAAATGCTTCCAGACGCTAAGGCTGCGCTCCGGTTCAAATCCCAGGAGCAGCACCAGCAGCGTTTGTTTTTCAAATGATATGGTCCCGAAGAAATTGGCCACGGTGGTGATCTGTTCCACGCCGCGTGTGAGCTTGGTGGGAGTATACGCCTGGGTCGTATGGATTATGCGCGGGATGCCCAGATTCTGCTCGGCCACGATAAAGTAGAGGAGTTGTAAAAGATATATCTTGGTAAATCCGCTGATATCGAGGGTGATAAAAGGTTCGTCGGTATCTTTGGGCTTGCACTTGGGCCAGATGTTTTTTAACTGGCTAATAGCTTCAGCCGGATTGTCGCGCTGACAACGGATGATATAAACGCCTTCACCTGTATGCCGGCTGAGCTGCGACTGTAATTTGAAAAGGTTGGTATCGACTTCCTTGGTATAAAAAGGTTCCTCGATGACAAAGATGACGCTATAGCGTACCCTGAAGCCGGGGCCCAGTTTGAGCGCTCCCGAAAGGCACCTGTCCTCGAAGCTGGCGCAGCAGATAAAAAGATCGTCGGCGCCGTACTCATTTAACCGAGGTAACTTGTCTACCGAAACGGGTTCGCCGTAGGCCTTCATGACACCAGAACCCCTTTTTCTTGTGGCAATCACTTGCCCCGGATAGTGCCAATATAGACTGCCCGTATAAGATTGTCAAACCATCTAAAAGCAATTTCCCCTTCCTGTAAAGCCAAAAAGAAAAGAGGCCGGATTGGTATCCAGCCTCTTTCACCTTGACAGGGGAAAGGGACTACTTTCCGATCTTGAACATTTTGGTGCCGCAAACGGGACAGACGCCCTGGGTGGCCGGGCGGCCATTCTTCATGGTGATGCCCTTAGCGTTCTTCATCTCCCGCTTGGTGCGACACTTTACACAGTAACCCTGCATGGAACACCTCCTTTGGTGAGTTTGGATGCTAGGATAGACCATTCGTAACTCAAATGTCAATAGCTTTGAGTTAGATTTGAAATATTTTTCCCGAAAACTTTGGTAATAAGCCTTGACACTGGAGATTTTGTCTCCGATAATTATAAGCCAATAACAAGCGTGTCCTTTAAAATGTTTCCAGCACGGGGTCTGGAGAAGGCAGGATGTGTTCTATGATTAACACCACCCGATCATTCAGGGCACTGGTATGTCTCGGAATTGCCGTACTGGTAACCGCCACAGGAGCCTGTACGGGAGGTTCGCCGTCAACATCCACGACTCCATTCGACCCGGGCTCTCCCCTGGTGCGCTTTTCCACCAGCCACTTCGCCGGCTCGGGCAACTGCGCCCAGTGTCACAGCAATCTCAAGGATGCCGCCGGCAAAGACGTGTCTATTGACACTCAATGGCGTTCCACCATGATGGCCAATGCCGCCAGGGACCCTTACTTCCTGGCCAAAGTAGCTTCCGAAGTGGCCGACCTGCCTGCCTTGAAAGACGCCATCGAAGACGCCTGCGCCACCTGCCACATGCCCATGGCGCGCACGCAGGCGGTCAGCGACGGGACGGCCGTTTCCATGCTGGGGAATGGATTCCTCAGCGCCTCCAACAGTTTGAACAAAGCCGCCTTGGACGGCAATTCCTGCACGCTGTGTCACCAGATTCAAAGCAGCGGGCTTGGAACATTAACCACCTTTGACGGCAAATATATTATCGATATGTCTACTATCGCTCCGAACCGTATCGGGTTCGGTCCTTATGCAAATCCTCTTACCGGGTCTATGCAGGGCGTGGTGGGTTTCACACCGTCTCTAGGTGAGCAGACCAACAGCGCCGGTTTGTGCGCCACCTGCCATACCGTATACACGCCTTTTATCGATAGCCAGG
>CAZUXO010000045.1:0-6973 GCA_964624325.1 uncultured Dehalococcoidales bacterium | reverse complement strand
GTTAAAGGGCTGAATGCCTTTATGAGTGAGGAAAAATTACAGATAAACCAAACCGATGCCCAAAAGCTGGGGATTTGTGACGGCGATCTGGTAAGTATCACATCACGCCGCGGTCGTGTTACGGCCAAGGCTATGATCACTGATATCACAGCCCAGGGTTCGGTATTTATGACTTTCCATTTCAGGGAGACTCCTACTAACAGCCTAACTAACCCGGCTATTGACCCCGTGGCCAAGACGCCTGAATACAAGACTTGCGCTGTCAGGGTTGAAAAAATCAGCTGACGATTGAACAAATCCAACCTCGAATCGGGCAATGGCAGAATGGCAGATTACCCATCCACATAGTTGTTTATCCGGTACAGGAAATACTTCACGGGCGAGCCTAAACGGGTGGAAAAACCACGAAGTGCCCTGACGCGAGGACTTTTTCGTACTTTAGCATCATAACCATCCGCCTTTTCCTCAACAACACACCGCTCTAAAAACGCCGCTAAATATGTGCTCGCGTTTTGAGCAATCATCCGGTGGCTCTCAACCAACAGAAATTTATTGAGAGGCTATTTTGTGTACGTGTTCACCGGGGAAACCAGGCACTAAATAGTTTTATCATCAGGAAAATATATCAATTTGTGATTTATCGCGAAAACTACCCGCCAAAGTGTAACAATATTGTAACTGCTATCCATGTATTCCAGCCTGCGGTTGTTCGGGTTTCGTAATAGGAATAGCTTAACCTTAACTGGTAAACCCGAATGGGAGTGTTTGGAAGGCGTGCCATTTTAACAATCCCGAAATTTGAAATAGAACAAATAATCGTTGTTCACATTAAAACACGTAGCCGCGAAGGGTGAGTCCGAGAAGAACATGAAAATACTGGTCATTGACGACGACGCAGAGATAGTTGAGTACATCTCCATAGCCTGTAATGTGGGCATGCCTGATGTCAAAGTGGTCAGCACCCATCAGGGACGCGCCGGTATCGAACTTGTCAAAACCGAGAGACCGGACGCCATAATACTCGACCTCGGTCTTCCTGATATGAGCGGGTTTGAGGTCCTGAAACAGATTCGCGCCTTCTCTAAGGTGCCAATCATTATCGAAAGTGTGGCGTCAAGCGAGGCTAACATTGTCAAGGGTTTGGAATGGGGCGCCGATGAATATCTGGTCAAACCATTCGGTCAGTTCGAATTTCTGGCACGTATTAAATCGTTATGGAAAAATGCTATGGCACCCGTAATAATTACCAATCGGAAGACAATAACAACCGGGTTGCCGCATTTAAGAAGGGGGCAAACGCGCAAGATAAAATAGCATTTATGTAATTAAGCCCAAGGGGTTTGCTAAAGGCAATTTAGATTGCTGTTGAATTTAAGGAGGTATTTCATGCAGCCAATAAGCCGAAGAGATTTTTTAAAACTCAGTGGAGGAGCAGCGACTGGTGTCATATTTTTCAAACCATGGGGTGTTAAAAAGGGTGTAAAGGCACCACCAAAAAACTTGCCGCTTAAAGCCCTCGGAGAGATAACCACTATTTGTCCTTTTGATGGCTCCGGGTGCGGTTTCATAGTGGCCTCTGAAAACGGCAAAGTCACCAACATTGAAGGTGACCCTGATCACCCCATCAACCACGGAGCCGGCTGTGCCAAAGGCCAGTCAATCAGGCAGCTGGCTGCCGACAATCCGCAACGCTTGAGCAAAGTTATGTACAGGGCTCCAGGCGCCAGCGCCTGGCAGGAGAAATCCTGGGACTGGGCCATCACAGAGATTGCCCAACGCATAAAAGCAGCCCGAGATGGGAGTTTTGTGACCAAAGATGGTGCCGGGCTGACAGTCAACCGCACCGAAGCCATAGCCAATCTTGGAGGTGCCGCCCTCGATAACGAGGAATGCTACCTACTGTCCAAGATGTCGCGTTCACTGGGCATAGTTTATCTGGAACATCAGGCCCGTCTCTGACATTCTCCCTCTGTCGCCAGTTTGGCGGAGAGTTTCGGCCGCGGGGCTATGACCAATCACTGGAACGATATTGCCAACTCCGATTGCATGTTGGCACTCGGCGGTAATCCTGCCGAGAACCACCCGGCAGCCATGGGGCATGTGATGAAGGCTAAGGACAAGGGAGCCAAACTTATCAGCGTTGACCCTCGCTTCACCCGCACCTCGGCAAAGGCAGACCTGTATGCCCCCATCCGATCCGGAACCGACATCGCCCTTGTAGGGGGCATGATCAGCTGGGTTATCACAGACATTGAAGCCAACCCGAAGAACTACAACATGGTGTACATCACCGAGTACACCAATGCCTCTTATCTGGTAAACCCTGCTTTCAAAGGGCCGGGTGAACTGGACGGATTGTTCTCTGGTTATGCCGGCGGTTCCAATGAGGCAGATAACACGAAACGTTCCTATAATAAATCCACCTGGAGCTACCAGATGGATGAGAACGGCAGGGCAAAGAAAGATAAAACCTTCAAGGACCCCAACTGTGTTTTCCAGCTTCTCAAAAAGCACTATTCTCGTTTCACTCCTGACAAGGTCTCGGCTATCACAGGTATGCCCAAAGACCTCTTCATGCAGGTAACCCAGACGTTTGCAGCCACCGGCCGGGCAGATAAATCCGGTGTCATCATGTACGCTATGGGCACGACCCAGCATACCAACGGCACGCAGAATATTCGTGCGTATGGCATCCTGCAGATGTTGCTAGGTAACATGGGAGTAGCCGGGGGAGGCATCGCCGCCATGCGCGGTGAGGCCAACGTGCAGGGTTCCACCGGTTATGTCCTTCTTTACGGCAACCTGCCAGGCTATCTCGCCAATTTCATCGACACGGATAAAGACCTGCTAACCTACGCAACCAGAACTCTGCCCACAACCAAAGAGCCGCAGAGCGCCAACTGGATGCAAAACTATCCCAAATATGTCACCAGCTTGCTCAAGGGGTGGTATGGTGATGCCGCCACCAAAGATAATGAGTTCGGCATGCATTACCTGCCAAAGCCACAGGCGGGCAAGAACTACTCCTGGATACCTCTTTTTGAAGCCATGCAAAGCGGAGGTTTGAAGGGACTATTGGCCTGGGGGCAAAACCCCGCTGTCAGCGGCCCCAACTCCGAGACGCAGCGGCAGGCATTGGGCAAATTGTCCTGGATGGTGGCCGTTGACCTCTGGGCGACGGAAACGGCTGAATTTTGGCATCGTCCCGGAGTGAATCCGGCTGACATCCAAACCGAGGTGTTCATGTTACCGGCCAAAGCGTCCTTCGAGAAAGAGGGCAGCGTAACCAACAGCGGCCGCTGGATGCAGTGGCGCTACAGTGCTGCCAATGCCCCGGGAGACGCGGAAGACGACTTGTGGATAATGAACAAGTTGATGCTCAAACTCAAGGAACTGTACTCCAAGGACAGCGGCCCCAATGCCGAAGCTATCACCAAACTGACCTGGAACTACGGCGACCCACCCGATGTGCATAAAGTGGCCAAGGAAATCAACGGATACGACCTGCCAACGGGTAAGCTTTTAACCACCTTTGGCAATCTGAAAAATGATGGCACCACCACTTCTGGTTGCTGGATTTACTGCGGCAGCTACATAGATGAAAATCCAGCCGTGGGTAACCTGGCAGCACGCCGCGACCTGACTGACACGTCCAACATCGGACAATATTCCAAGTGGGGCTGGTCATGGCCTGTAAACAGGCGCATCATTTACAACCGCGCTTCAGTTGACCTGAACGGTGTTCCGTTCGCCAAGGATAAACCAGTCGTAGCCTGGCAGGACAGCAAATGGGTGGGCGACGTGATTGACGGTAACTATCCACCTCTAGCGGTTGATCCAGTTGCGGGCAGGTTACCTTTCATCATGACCAACGACGGAGTAGCGCGCATGTTCGGGACTGGCCTCACCGATGGTCCATTCCCAGAGTTCTATGAACCATGGGAAAGCCCCGTATCAAATCAGATGTCCAAGCAACAGAGCAACCCCATTTTCCGCATCTGGCGACCCCAGGAACACGGCACCGTGGACCGCTTCCCTATTGTAGGAACCACCTACCGCGTCAGCGAACACTGGCAGGCCGGTGCTATGACACGTAATCTGCCCTGGCTGGTAGAAGCCATGCCAGAACCATTCGTAGAGATGAGCGAGGAGTTGGCCACCGAAAAGGACATCAAGAACGGCGAGATGATTATCGTCGAATCCATGCGTGGACAGGTGAAAATGAAAGCAATGGTGACCAAACGCTTCAAACCGTTTAACATTGGCGGTCAGAAAGTACACGAAGTGGGAGTACTTTGGCACTGGGGTTACAGTGGGCTCTCTACCGGTGACAGTGGCAATAATCTGACAGCGACCGTTGGAGATGCCAATACTTCCATACCGGAATACAAGGCATTTCTATGCAATGTAAGGAAAGTATGAGGCAAGATGTGAACACGTCACACAAAGGAGGGTTATCATGCCGAAGGCCATATTAATCGATCTGCGCAGGTGCACAGCTTGCCGTGGATGCCAGGTGGCTTGCAAGCAGTGGAATGAGTTACCAGCGGTGACAACCAGGCAAACGGGTAGTTATGAAAACCCGCCCGATCTCTCCGCGAATACCTGGACGGTGGTTAAGTTTAGAGAGGTCGAGAAAGACAATGGGTTTAATTGGCATTTTAACAAGTGGCAATGTATGCATTGTCTCCAACCGGCCTGCGTCACGGTGTGCCCGACCGGAGCACTATACAAAACTGAACAAGGACCAGTGCTTTACAACGAAGATGATTGCATTGGTTGCCAATACTGCGTCACGGTGTGCCCTTTCTCCATCCCGAGATTTGACTGGGAAGAAGAGAAGATTGTTAAAAAGTGCACAATGTGTGTGAACAGGATAACAAACGACCTGGGGCCAGCCTGTGTAAAATCATGCCCACCGGGAGCTTTGACCTTTGATGAACGCGATACAATCATGGCCAAGGTAAATAAAGCAGAAGCTGACGGGTTGCATGTATACGGCAATAAAGAGGTTGGGGGGACTTCCTGGATATATATCTCAGACGTACCTTTCGAGGAACGGGGATTCCCAATCGTTGGGACAACCAGCTTCCCCTCTCACAGCGCAACAGTTTGGGGTTCTCAGTTATCAACAATAGCAGTAGGTGCTATTGCTCTAGGCCTGTATTCCTTACGCCTTAGAAGCACAAAAATTAAAGGGGGAGAAGGGAAATGAGGATGTCGAGAAGCCAACTGTTAGGCTCAAACAAGCGTTTGCTTATTTGGGTATTGCTTCTATTGGTGGGTATAGGCATCGGTGTATATGGTGCCTTCCGCCTGGCTACCCGTCAAGAAGGCGGGTCTTTACCGTGGGGATTGCTTGTACCAAGCTATGTTTTCTTCGCCCTGTCAGCTACAGGGTCGAGCCTGGTCAATTCCTTTTTTACAGTCTTCCAGGTAGAAGGTTTCAAGCCAATCGTTAAAAGGGGGGTGTTGCTCTCATTGATCCTGGTTGTCCCGGCCATGATTTTTATCATAATGGACCTGGGCAGGTGGCAACATGCCTATAATCTCTATCTACTTTTCCAATCAAGCTCCAGACTGGCATGGATGGGACTCTTCTACATGTTATTCGTTATTTGTCTGGTAGTTGAACTTGTTGTGATAATAAGAGAAGAACACATGCCGAAATGGGCACCGCGAGTTATGGGGGCAGTTGTATTGCTGGTAACGTTAGCGACTCATACTAACCTGGGTGCGCTGTTTGGATCAGTTACTGCCCGGCCCTTGTGGTCCAGTTTTACTTTACCTGTCCACTTCCTTATAACAGCTGTAATGGTGGGAGCGGCTCTCCAGATTCTCTTTATGTCGGTTACCTACCTGATCAAGAGGAAGAACGCACTAAGTGGATTAAAGGCGATTTTTTCCTGGGGTCATCGTCCCCTGATGCTTTGGCTCATCATAATCAACTTTGCGTTGATTGCCATTGAATTTATACCCAAAATGCTATCCCCGGAGGAATCACCTTATGTAAAAGTCCTGTTAACCGGTGAATATGGCTTCCTCTTCTGGGGGATGGAAATCTTGGTCGGGGGTATAATACCTTTCGCAATATTGCTATACCATAAAACCAGGCAATCCACACCGTGGTTGCTGGCAGCTTCAGCGATGGTAGTAATCGGGGTATATTTCTCCAAATACGACCTGGTAATCGCCGGGCAAAGTATTGGGCCTCTTTTTACAACAAATTTTATCCCATATATACCGAGCATGGACGATATCCTGCTGCTTATCGGTGGTATTGCAGCTTGTTTACTCGTCTATACTCTGGGAGATTTGTTGCTTCCCCTCGAAGAGGGAGAGAAGCCAGACTGGTTTATTTTCACAAAGAAAGGCCTTTCCCTGAAGCAGGGCGCTACAGAATAAATTGTCTACCGCCACTATCCACACTGCAAACAGTGTGGATAGTGGCAACACAGTACGATACATGAATTTGGGCGTTTGAAAGTGAATGTGTTGATGAATCTTGCAGATGGCAATATGGCAAACAAGTTACAGGAGTGGCAACAAGAGGAAGGTGAACTTCCAAACGTATTTCAGTTTTACCGTGAACTCTGGCAAATACAGACAGAGGCAAAGTCGCGCATACACGTTACCAAACCACCGCTGACCGCTAAAGAGGTGCACGACAGGTTATGTGATGGAACGCCTTTGCTGCCGATCGAGGAATTTTCTCCTGACTGGAATGAAGTAAGCGCCTTTTTCGAGCTTGTAACTGCATGGGTAAGTAAAGATTCCGAAGCCGACGTTGAGATTAATAACCTAAGAAATATTGCCGGTGACAGAGCAACTCTCCAAGAACTTGCCAAGGCCTGGTATCAGGGCCGCTCGGTAGCTGAGATGGCAGCCACCCTGCACCTGGGCGATGAGGTACTGGTTTCGATAATAGCAGCCACTCTCAAGCCTTTTTTGCAAGTCTATTCGAGTTTGCTTT
>CAZUXO010000044.1:0-2711 GCA_964624325.1 uncultured Dehalococcoidales bacterium | reverse complement strand
GTTAATATTGTTTATTTTCATACGATCAAACCGATCGATAAAGAATTGATTGCGATGTTTAAAAATACGCAGATACTGGTTATACATGATGCGTTTGGTTTATACGAGGCCGTTTGTGAAGTTCCTGGTTTATCTGTATCTTATTACGGTATACCTGATGAATTCTGCTGTTGGTATGGGAAACTATATGATGTGCGGAAAATGATTGGATTGGATTCCTCGTCGATCAGAGCTATTGTGCAAAATGTTAGGACGGCAAGATCGCAATTTTAGTGAATTGACAACTTGAAGCGTCAAGTTAAGGAAAAATCATGTCTATAAGAATCTGTGAGAATGCCCATAGCGGAAAGCTGGACCTGCTAATGGTGAATCCGAGTTTGGATTGGAAAATAGATAGTAACGAGAAGCTAATTAAGCGAATCGAGAATAATATACCAAATCAGGAAACACCCCATATAGGAATGGCCTACCTCTTGGGCGTTGCAAAAGGCCGTGGTTTAAAAGCCAAGTATATAGATATGGCTATGGATAGTGTTGCGATTGAGGAACTGCTGGATTACGTATCTCAGGCTCGGCCCAAATTAATTGGCATTACTGCCTACACTGTCCAGATTCGAGCGGCAGGAATTATTGCCGCTCAAATCAAACGTGAGTCGCCGTCGACAATTATATGCGTTGGCGGACCTCATGCTACAGCTATACCACACCAAACTCTCGATGAGTTTCCATCTATTGATTTTATAGTCCGTGGAGAAGGCGAGGATCTTCTTCCAAAGCTTCTTGATGCTATGGGAAACGAAACCATGCTGACAAAATTACCTGGTGTCGTAACAAGAGGTGGAGGTCAGGATGCATGGTGTCCAATCACGAATATAGACGACCTACCTTTTCCGGCATGGGAGGAGTTTGATCTTTCGAAGTATCCTGGTACCTACCCTCATAGGAAAAAACTCGAGTTACCTATGATCAGCGGGCGTGGATGTCCATATCACTGTGTATTTTGCTGTCGTGCTCTTGGGCATGTTGTACGGCTCCGAAGTGTTCAGTCGGTTGTAGCCGAAATCGAGCGCAACATCAGGGAATATGGCTGCGAATCTATCGCTTTCCTGGATGAAACCTTTGCTTTCAATAGAAAATGGTCTGACGAGTTCTTTACGACCATGATAACTCATGGACTGAACAAACGAATTTCTTGGTCATGTAGCACACGCGTCAGCAACACATCACCGGAATTATTACGCAGAATGCGAGAAGCAGGTTGTTACTATATTTTCTTTGGCTTGGAAAGTGCAGATGACACTACTCTGAAAATGATCAAAAAGGGGATCACCGTGGAGCAAATGCGAAATGCAATAAAATGGACTAAGCAAGCCGGCATTATTCCTGTAGGAGCTTTCATAATAGGTTTACCTGGCGATACCGAGGAACACGTATTCAGAGCTATAAGATTGGCAGAAGAACTGGATCTATACTCAGTCACCTTTCCAATTGCCGTTCCCTTTCCTGGAACAGAGTTAAGGGCTATGGCGCTAAAGCACGTGCATGGTATGAAGATAATCTCTGATGACTGGGATGACTACGGCAAACAAGCTCAGGGCGTTATGGAAAGTAAAGATCTTCCATGGTCAAGAAGAAGCGAATTACAAAAGGTAGCATACGTCCGTAATCCCAAGAAGAGTTTGGCCGATTACATACGGATGTTGGAAAAGATGAATTTCAATTGTTGAGTGCTACATGAATGAAATTAGAGGGCAATAATGTTTTATCGCGGAAAAGTTGTCTTGGTTACCGGTGGGTCAGGATTTGTGGGCACTCATTTTGTCCAGGAGCTTCTAAAGCAAGGTGCTAAAGTCCGTGTGCCTGTACACAAGAGGCCTTTAATTATAAGAGATCAAAGCATCGAAACGGTCAATGCGGATTTAACCAGGCAGGAAGACTGTTTGGCTGCGGTGAGCGGAGTTGACTATGTCGTGCATGCAGCCGGAGCAATTTCTGCTGCCGGAACCACGGCCATCGAACAAATGCCAGCTATCACGACAAACCTTATAATCACGTCGCAAATGCTTCAAGCTGCATGGGCTGGGCAAGTCGAGCGGTTCTTATTATTCAGCAGCAGTACGGGTTATCCTGTTGCTGACTATCCTGTTAAGGAAGAGGAGCTGTGGAGCAGTCCTATGCACTCCGCATATTTCGGTTACGGGTGGATGAGACGCTATCTTGAACGTCTCGGTGAATTCGTAGCATCTAAATCCAAGATGAAAGTAGCGCTCATACGTCCAACAGCGGTCTACGGACGCTGGGACAATTTTGATCCGTCGACAAGTCATGTGATACCGGCATTGATTCGCAGGGCAGTCGCCAAAGAGAACCCAGATATAGTGTGGGGCAGCGGCAAAGAGGTGCGCGATGTTCTCCAGATAACTGATTTGGTGCGCGGTTGCCTGTTAATGCTGGAGAAATATGCTACATGTGACCCTGTCAATATAGGGTACGGGAAGGCTTTCACGATTGAGGATGCGGTGCATATTATCTTGAAGGCTGCCAGTCATGAAAAAGCTGAAGCGGTTTTTGATGCGTCTAAACCAACGGCAATCCCGTTTAGAATGGTTGATACTGCCAAAGCGAAGAGAATAATCGGCTTTGAACCTGAAGTTTCATTAGAAAATGGATTGAAGGATACTGTTGAATGGTATGTTCTGAATAAATGACGG
>CAZUXO010000043.1:0-6872 GCA_964624325.1 uncultured Dehalococcoidales bacterium | reverse complement strand
AAAGTTACATTGCTTGCAATAACTTCAGTGCGAAAATGCTTCTGTCCGTCTGTCCCATTCCAGCTGCGATTGCGCAACCTTCCCTCGACATAAACCAACCTGCCCTTGTTGAGAAACTGGTTACACAATTCTGCCAGCTTGTTCCAAGCGATCACGGTAAACCAGTCCGTCTCCTGCTTTTTCCCGCCTTCAGGCGTGCTGGACACATGATTGGTAGCAACGTTAAACGATGTAACCGGATTGCCATTGGGCGTGAACCGCATCTCGGGATCATTCCCCACGTTGCCAATAAGCATCACTTTATTCAAGCTTACCACCGGCAAATCCTCACGCTTTATTCCAAGCTCTTCAGCAGATAGCGGATAATCTCCTCGGAGATATTGAGCCTGTTTTCAAGTTCAGGGCTTGATTCACTTTTCAGCTTGAAATAAATTAGCATGTAATGCCCTTCGTTAAAATGCTTAATGGGATAAGCCAATTTACGCTTACCCAGCATTTTAACTTCGGCCACGCTACCACTCATACTTTCGATGAACTGGCTGAGGTTGGAAGTGGTAGTACTTAGCTTTTCCTCGGTCCATTCGGGGTTAACGACCAGCATGAGTTCATAATTCCGCTGACCATCGGTGCTGCTGGCAGCGCCGGCAGGCTTGGATACTTTAGTTGTTTTTGTTACCACGAGCTCTCCTAAAGCAAACGAAATTTTGATTATTATACCACAATGAGAGTAAAGAGCAAATTGTTGACACGTAAGACATCGTTTTGCTAGACTTAATTGCTTTGAGTGGCCCCGTGGTGTAGCGGTCTAACATGCCACCCTGTCACGGTGGAGATCACGGGTTCGAATCCCGTCGGGGTCGCCAGTGCATTACGCCGTTTGACATACCCTCATATTTTAGGTCGAAGAACGGCTTAAATTCTTGTCGTGGCGTTACTCCTATGACTTTCTTGCTTCCAATCCAGACAGCTTCAAAAAGAACAGAAACCAGCCTATTCCGTTGCTCTTGCGTAGCTTGCTCCCAAGCTCTTGAGATGTCATTGAGGAAACTCGCGAGTTTGTCGAGGGCATCATTCTTGGACTGTAGCGGTTGAAGTTGGTCTAATTGGGTTTTAATCTCCCTGTATTCCTTCAAATACTCCTCTTTTGATTTGTGCCCCCACTCATAGAGCTCTTTTAATCGTTCTAGGCGGGTGGTTAAAACGGGTCGCTGTTTCTGAGTGTCGTAAACAGACTCCAGCGTTTTTTGCGCTGCAAGAATCTTCTCTCGGTAGTCTTCCGGAACTGAAAAAACGCGCAGATACTCAGTTAGTTGGCTCTCGTATATATCAAGAAAAGACGAGGGTGCTAGGCATCCATTACCTTTGATTCTACCATTGCAAGCCAGTCTTACACGTCCTCTCCCCTTAAATGACCTGAGCCCACTTCCACACTCGGCACATTTGGCGATACATGACAGAGAGTATGTGTGGGAATCCGCTCGGATTGTTTTAGGACGGTGAGCCCTTCTCTCACGCATTTTGCTCACTTCGTCAAATAACTTGGAGTCAATAAACGCTTCATGCTTTGCTTTAAGCCATCCACCACTCCCATCTGGGATTTCACCAATGTAGAAACGGTTCTTCATCATATCTTTGACTGTATCCTTTGAAAAAGGTCTAGGGCCATGCGTACCAGTAGTTTTATATCCGGAGTTGTTAAGCCAAACTGCAACCATTCTGTCGGATTGCCCCTGGTGGGCCAAATTAAAGGCCATTGTAAGACCTTCATAGTTTTTGACGGTGCCGTGATGGTCTTGCCCTGTTACTTCTCGATCTTGCGTGTCTGGAACCGGGACTCCATTATCCCCTTTCATAGCGCCGAACGGCAGGGCTCCACAATACAATCCCTGACTTCTTCTCTCATGCCACCCCTTCTTGGTCTCTAGGCTAAGATTATCTGAATATAATTGGGCCAACCCACCAAGTAAAGTTAGTGCTAACCTTCCCCATGGGGTTGAGAAATCCATATTCTCATTTACGGAGACAAAGCTCACGCCAGCTTTTGACAGTTTATCAAAGTATTCAAGGGTAATGCGCAGGTTTCTAGCAAAACGATCGAGTTTATGCACTACTACAACATCAAATTGGCCTGCGAGGGCGTCGGTAATCATCTCTTTGAATGCAGGGCGTTTGTTGATGTTGTCAGTCCTAGCGGACTTCCCCTCGTCAATATATTCACGGTAGATTGTCCACTTTTTGTCTTTGACAATGGATTGGAATGCCCTCTTCTGGGCATCTATTGAATACCCTTCAACCTGCTCCTCGGAACTAACCCTTGCATAAAGCGCTGCTCTCATTACTTGTGAGCCTTATTGCGTGGATTTGCCTCGCGCTCAACCTTCTCGTTTATTGCTTCTTCAAGCCAGCCGCCTAATGTCTTCTTATGGCTGACGGCTGCATCCCTAGCCTTCTGGAGAGCATCTGGTTTAATCCGGATACTGAAGTTTGGAATCCGGCCCGTGATTGGTCTCCCAATCTTTTTAGCAATCATGTTTCAATAATACACCGCGGTATTACCAAAAGGCAATAATAATCGCCATGTTTAATTGGCAATTCTGCAATTCAATAACGTCTTTAGCAGCGCAAAGGGACGCATGACTAGGCACATTAACCACCCTCAACAGCCGTCAAACAGACCGCCTGCGTTAATGTTTCTTTGATACTCCACGCCTGAAACCCCTTCCGTCCTAACACCATTACCCGGGCATGGCATGACGCTGCCAAACACACCGGGGTGAAGGATCTCCAGCTGCACGACGAGTGGCACATCCATGCCTCAATCATGCTCAAAAGAGGAATCCACCCCAAGATAGTCCAGGAGAGGTTAGGCCACTCCAGAATCCAGATGACTTTCAACATCAAAAGCCATGTGGCCCCGGGGCGGCAGCAGAAGGCCGCGGACGGTTTTGAATCGGCGGTTAACCCGCTAGTGGTGGTGTAAAGGTATTTGTT
Organism: uncultured Dehalococcoidales bacterium; assembly: GCA_964624325.1. Lineage (GTDB taxonomy): Bacteria > Chloroflexota > Dehalococcoidia > Dehalococcoidales > UBA1222 > SURF-27. The sequence goes on along the minus strand of CAZUXO010000043.1, from coordinate 3,881 downwards.
GTCGAACTACGACAAGTTCTTCTTTATCTTCTCGAACTCATCATGGTTAATCTCGCCCTTTGCGTATCGCTCTTTAGCGATGTCTAAAGCACTGTTGCCTTGGCGTTCGCCGTGCATCCAATTACCATGCCTTGCCATTCTCATCGCGCCCATGACTAGGAATGCGATGATAAGAGCGAAAATAACCAAGCAAAATATCCCAAACCAACCCATACCGGCATTGTGATATCCGTATTCCCACATCATAAGCTCTTCTCCTTTAGCGAATACTTCCTAGTATAAATATACTACTTCGCTCGACTCATAATGGTTAACGATGTAGTTGCCGCTTTTAATGGGTAAACTCAATGGCAAGGGTAACATCAGCTCCACTAACATAAACCGGGCTGTCTATGAAAGCGCCCCTACTCTCGGTGCAAACAAGATACCAATCTTTCATTTCAAAGATGGCAACAACAATCTGCCCCCCTTCACCTAGACGCTTGCCTACTGCGATTTCGCTTTTCCCAACATTGATGTTGGTATTATGCTCCGTTTCAAGCCGGTATATTCTGTGGTCGGTGATGGCAAAGCTTGTGGTAGACTGGACGTAATCCCGGAGGCTTTCGTACAGATTTTCCTGGCTCTGTTTACTTTGCAAAGGGACAAATAAACGTGGCGGATTATCCATTTTATTGAGCTCCAGATTTATCTTATCCGTGACTGCAACCGATGTCAAAATAGTAACGGCCTCGGGTTATGCCTGCCTAGAATCTACCTCACCTCATTCCCAAAATCCACCCCAAGTGCCTCTGTTTTCTTAGCCAACAGCTGTGTATCGCCCAGGAACTTCAAATAGTCTGTTTCCAGGTCACCTTCATACCCGATCCCATGATATATCCTGGCGTATTCAGCCCGTCCCTGTTTAAAGTGGGCCATGGCATCAATCAATGAATCAGGGTACTCATCAATCAGTTGGCAAAGCATAAACCTCAGTTCGCCGTTAGGTTGGCAAGATCCTGGTAATGCGCTTAACCGCGGATAAAGGTTTATCAGAAAGGCTACCTGTTCGGCTGTCATCTGCTGTGGCGGATGTATCTGGTACCGGGCATACCGATATTTGTTGGCAGATCAAGTTGAATGGGAGAGCCCAACTAGCTGGGTTTGTTCTCGTGAAAAGATGAGGGCTGGTAAACCGCGAAGAATGGGACCGTTACAATAAAGGCATGGGTGGGACCAGGTCAGCTTTTCCATCGGGGTTATTATATCAGGTGTTAATAAAGTTAAGGGTTGGAAATAAGATCATAGGTAATATTCTCGCAAAAACCAACAACTAACAACCCGGTTGAAAAATACTACCAGTGGGACTTTGTCATCCGCCGGAACCCTAAAGGGGCGAATTGGGGTAGAAGAGGTGGCATCCCAGCGTATTGGGACATAGAATCTTACCAGTTGGCACTACGACAGCCCTAGATTTGCCCTACAGTTGTGTCTAGGCACGAAAAAGGCAGCAAAGACAAAAAGAAGCGCAGAAAAAAGGTGCGGCTGCTCCCAAGCGTAGAGTTTTATGCCTAGAGGCTGCATTTAACAAACGAACCAATTTTGAGCACGTATTGATCCACCGTTGCAAAGGTAGAAATTGTAGTATGAGTGAGAGCGAGATGAGATGGAAATTGTTGTGATATTAATGAGAACCTAGATGGCAGTTATCAACTTGGCCTAGGTTTAAACTCATAAATTCGAGTTTCCGTAGATTGACGAAATCCCAAAACTAGGGCAGAGATAGTTACTCTTAAAGCGCTACCTGTTCCTTGCCAAGTAACAGCACTAATACCCGTAGCAACAACCATACTTGTGGGGGTGGCAGAATTAAGGGAATCCAGCCTAGTTAAAGTCCCATTCGATAGCATGTAGGTGACGTCGTGCCGCGAAGTACCGCCAAAGCTATGGTTATCCCACCATACACTCATGACCTGAACAGATCCAGAATTAGCATAGTCAGCGTGTGAAATACTGTTGACTCCGTTTTGTGCCTGTTGAACATCATTACTAAAATAATTGCCGGTATTTTGTATTTGCCGTATTGCGTTCATGTGGCTATTGCTTTGCAAGGTGATGGATTCTATTTGATAAAAAGTCATGATGATGGCGGGCATAATTAAAGCAATAATTACCAAACTAACAAGGAGTTCAATCAAAGTGAAACCGCTTTGATTGATAATTTTATTACAAAGAACTCGCAATCGCTTCATGGCAACTTTACCACGTAGTTTTGAATAGTTATTATCTGTTTCGTGTTATGATAAATTATGAGGTTAACCCTTTGAATCCCTAGATTGTCGTTGTTGGTTATGGCGCTTCCCAGACCAATATTCCATACAACTCCTTTGATGCCATCAAAAATAGCGCCAGCTTTATCGGTACTCTTGATATTCCAGCCCAAAGGTATATCACTTATGCGCGCGTATATCACCTCGCCGCTTGTTGGTTGCAGATAACCTTGTGCTTGAACCGCTTCAAGCTGTGTTCTTGCCAAACTCTCCGCTATAGTACGTTCCTGAGCTATCGCGTTGGCTTTGGAGATAGCTGACAATACCCCCATGTATCCTGAGGTAATAATGCCGAGGACTGCTACAGTTATTAGCACTTCGATAAAGGTAAAGCCCCGCTCTTGCAAAAGCGGCCTAACGCCGAAGGACTTCATATTATTCTTAACTATTCGCATTGGACGAATACCCATATATTTATTTATTCGCTCAGTCTAATTATGAGACCCGTGAAATACGCAAATATCTTTCGCTAATAGTGTCATCTAATTATGTCTAATTTGCGATATTCCAAGTATTAATCAGTACCGACTGGGGACTTCCTCCCCCAGGTATGTTGTTTGTGTCGGGGACAATATAGAAAATTTTTAAATTCTTCAAGTCAGCGCTCCTGCATACAAGCGCGCCATATAGCTCGGAGGATGCGGCGCTAGGGCTTTGAACAAAATCTGCGTACGGTGCATATATGTAAGCATATATCATCGTTTTTTCAGCTAGGTCAACATCATGAACATCAACGGTGCTCCCACCTACTAAAATCACGGGCATATTTGTTGGACTACCCATTTGCCACTTCTCCATATCTAGATTGCCCTGAATAGCCACTACACCCTTTTGATCAAAAACATAACCTTGATCCAGTGTGAAATCACCGCCAATATATACAGTCCCAGCGGTTTGTATAACGCCCTTTTGAGTATTATTTCCGTTATTACTGGCAACGCAGTTAGTTTTGACGTATAAAGCACCCTTTTGACCGCCATTAGCATTCACGGTGAGTTTTCCTCCCAACACGGTCAAACTACCATCTATGTAAATATCGCCGTTTACGGTTAAATCACCACTCACTGTTAAGTTTCCAGCGATCCTAACCGGCCCGGTGAGGGTAGTGCCTACTGTAGCAGGTGCTTTAAGGGTGCCACTAGAGGCCGCACTAGCCTCGGCTATATATGTAGTGATATCTATCGTGGCGAAGTTTTTCGTAGGTCCCGGTGGGAAACTGGTTCCGGATACACCTGAACCACTGATCGTATTGCCAGTAGTTACATATGCATTACCGTACACCGTATTATTGTTAGACACTAATGTTATATCTCCGTTGGCGTATAAATTAGCTATGTTAGGTGGTGGAGGAGGGATCGAAGAGACAGTCTCATTTAACAGAGTAATATCGCCATCCGTAGCAGCGATTGAATTCTCGAAAGCAGCAGCGATGGGAGCAAACCTAGTCATATAGCTGAAGACTGTGATCTTGAGAACTCCACCAGAATAAACCTGGGATGTTGTTTTATATAATTATATGTCTTTTTCGAAGTTTGCCAATACAGTTTCAACCCTTCTTCATTTATTTTTTTC
>CAZUXO010000042.1:0-3538 GCA_964624325.1 uncultured Dehalococcoidales bacterium | reverse complement strand
CAGACGTGTGCTCTTCCGATCTCTTCAGCCTCAGGAACCTCAATCCGCTTGAGTCCCATGTAGGTGAGCACCTCGGCAATTTCGAAAGACCTCTGCCTGCCGTCGTTATAAAGACAGACAGCGCGGCTCTTCGGGGAGATTTTGCCACGGAATATCCTGCCGATGCAGATCTTGCCCTTGTGGGTATCGTAGTCCAGGTTGGAAACCAGCATCTGGAAAGGTCCTTCCTCGATACGCGGAGGCGGAATCCTGTCAATGATGCAATCAAACAAAGCGCTAGCGTCTTTGCCCGCGCTCAAGTAAGGCTTGGTAACCACTATGCCCTGGCGACCGCTGGCATACAAAACAGGGAAATCGAGTTGGTCCTCTGTGGTAGCCAACTCCATGAAAAGATCCTGCGTCAGCTTGAAAACTTCGTCAATGCGAGCGTTTTCGCGGTCAATCTTGTTGATGACTACGATGGGCTTGAGGCCGTTCTTGAGCGCCTGCTTTAGAACGTATTTGGTCTGCGGCATGGGACCTTCCACCGCATCAACCATCAACAGACAGCCATCTGCCATGCTGATAACACGCTCAACTTCGCCGCTAAAATCAGCGTGCCCGGGGGTGTCGATAATGTTAATTTTGACACCCTTATATGTCACGGCGGTGTTCTTGGCCATGATGGTAATGCCACGCTCACGCTCCTGAGGGTTGGAGTCCATGACACAATCGGTAACCGCCTGGTTTTCGCGGAAGATGTGGCTCTGCCTTAACAGCGCGTCCACCATGGTGGTCTTTCCATGATCCACGTGGGCGATGATAGCTATGTTCCTGATGTCGTTACGATACTTCATGTGAAAAAACCTGCCTTTATCATACTTAACTGCCTGCTGACAGGCACAATTAGCCAATGGGCATGAACGAGTAGTTTGAGTGAAAAACAATGTGCCGGAACGGTCAGGCGCTCTGCGCCAGGCAGAGGTCGAACGGGGTTTACCTGAATCTGAAACGGTGTAGATAGTTCACTTGTATCAATTACTCTATATGTAATTATACGTGAGTAAGGGCAATCGTGCAAACCCGTTACGATAACCCACTACTATAATGCTGGCTTGTGATAACAGCGTCCGCTCGATGTTCTTGATCCCCTAAGCAAAGTTTATGCGGGAAAAGCTGAGCACATTAGCGCGAGATAACCTCGTAACAAGATGATAATGGAATACGAGCTGTCTTTATACAATAAAATAGACTTAACAGTAGAGATGGAACTTACGCCAACCATGATGTTCCAAATTAATTTTAGCTGCCTGTTCATACTTTCATGGCCATATGCGGTACTTTAAGGAACGCATGATAAACCCGAAAAGAAGACCGGAAATAACAATAAAAATACCAACCAACCCGAAGGCCATCTGATATGAGTAAGCCCTGATTAACACTCCCGCAACTATCGGACCAGACGAGTGTCCAACATCCATGACGCTTGAAAGTATGCCCATAACTCCACCCCTTCCCTGAGCACGAGAAAGATCAGCTACCAGTGCCGATGTTGAAGCGGTTACGGTTGCCAATCCCAAGCCGAATATGACCATCAAGGTTAAAATAACAAGGTAGTTGGATGAGAACAATACAGCAGCAGTGGTGAAGCCGCCTAACGCCAGCCCGACTACAATCATAGGTATGCGCCCATAACGATCAGAAATGCGTCCCATTAGTGGCTTGGTGAAGGCTACAGCCAAAAGCTGAGCCGTGAAAAGCAAGCCGATCTTCCAGGCTGGATACTCTAGTTTTTCATTCAGATAGATCGGTAAAAATACTTCAAGGCATCCAAAGGCAAAGTATTGTACGGCTTCGATACCGCTGGTCGCCAATATTCCGGTGTGGCGAAAAACAAAAGCGATTTCCTGTCCATATTTGCCGCGTTGCCGCAGGAAAGCTTCCCGCACCGAACCCTGCGATGTTGTGCCGATATGAGGCAACCTGATGGCCGCTACCAGAGCCAATACTCCGGCAAAACCACTTGCCAGGTACACCCATCGGAAGTTATCACCAAAAATAAGAATTCCGCCAAATAAAGGAGCAAAAAAACGGCCCACCATTGTCGCTGATGAATACCAACTCATGCGCTCGCCACGCCCTGTCTGGAAGGTATCCGCCACCGCCGCTAATGCCACCGGGCCGAGTATGGCAGTAGCCAGACCATGATAAATACGCACCATTACCAGTTGTCCTGGTGAAGTTATCAACAGATACATAAAAGGCGCAGTGGCAAATACGAAGGCTGCTGCCAACAATACCCGCCGTCTCCCGATAGTATCAGACAAGAAACCGGCAGGAATACTTACTAGGATTCCCACCATCGTAGATGCAGCTGCGATAAAACCAACGGTTGAGACCGGTACTCCCAAAGAACGAATAAATAGCGGAAAAGTGGGATTTTTAGCCATGGTAGAGCTAAAAATGGCGAACCCCCCGGTAATACATAATAGTAAAAATGGCGAAAGATTCTTTTTCATGCCATTCCTAATATAAGATTAGTCTGGTTCCTTACATCTAGAAACAAAAACCCCGGAAAAAGTCAGATATTGAGATGACGGTATTACGAGCTCATAACGATTTCACGCTAAACAAGCGGCTTTAAATATTAGACTTTCTCAAGACAATCTCCAGCTTAAAAAACTCTCAATAATATATATTTTCAATTATTCCACTAGACTAAATGAACATTTCATCTTGTATATTCTACATCGTCAAACACTTTCCAAATTCACAAAAATAAAGGCAGCGACTATGTCGCTGCCTTTATTTTACAGTATTCGTATGTTTACCCTTAATAGCCTGTTTTTATGTGCAGGGCGAGTTAAATCACCCTAATACTGTTTGGGCCGTGAGGACAACCCTTCCTGACGCTTGCGCCTGCGTGCACTTTTCTTGGCTTTTATGCGCTCAGCATCGCCTCTTGATACGAAATACTCGTGAGCCCTAGCCTCCCGAAGCACACCCTCGGTCTGTACCATTCTCTGAAAGCGTTTAAGCAGTGATTCCTGTGATTCACCGTCACGTATCGATACTTTTAAAGACAATCTTATCACCTCCTTAATTGAGACTTGCAGAGAACTATACACGGGCCGACTAAGTCGGCCCGTGTATACAATTTTCGTCAGTTGTAAAGTTGCCTACCGCTTGACGCTGCGGTAACAATCACTGCAATATACGGGCTTGTCGCCACGAGGTTGAAAAGGAACCTCGGTGGCCTTGCCGCAGCTGCCACAAGTAGCGGGGAACATTTGACGACTACCGCCTGAATAGCCGCCGCCACCACCACCGGTGTTGCCTCCGCCGCGCTCTGCCTTGCGAGCAGAACGGCAGGAAGGACAGCGCTTGGGCTCATTGGTGTAACCCTTGGACTGGAAAAATTCCTGGTCCTGAGCGCTGAAGGTGAATGTTGCTCCGCAATCGGAACACTGGATCGACTTGTCCTGAAATGCCATGGATGACCTCCTCTCTTTTATTACTAGTTAGAGTTTGGGTCATCCAGCGTTGGAGAATAACGGAT
>CAZUXO010000041.1:0-13012 GCA_964624325.1 uncultured Dehalococcoidales bacterium | reverse complement strand
AGAACCCCATCATTAAGCCAGTGCTCAAAAAAACCAGCCGCCCGCGTGTAACGGTTATCCAAAAGCGAATCCTGCGGCGTTTCCTGTCCGTATTCTACTCGCACAAAATTGTAAGGGCTGCGGTGGTAAAGCTCCCCCTGTTGCTGGGCGGAAATGATATCGTAAGGCGGGCATATAACCTCCGACCCGTCCTTAATCAGTTTGGCGCTGTACCGGATGCCATTTATGGGATGAATTTCAGCCATGTTTCTTCTTCTCTTTCTATTTTTTCCCCAATATTGCCACTAAATCGGATTCGCTGATCTCTTTTATCCCCAATTTGCGAGCCTTGGCCAGTTTGTTGCCAGGTTCCAGCCCAACTACAAGATAACTGGTCTTTTTAGTAACGTCACTCCTGGCAGTTCCTCCCTTTTCGCGGATGAATTCCTCGGCGGTCTCGCGGCTAAATTCCTCAAGCTTGCCAGTGATGACGAACTCTTGACCTGCCAGCGTTTGAGTTACAACGGCGGTTTTGGTTTCCTCGACCTGAGTGTTGACACCGGCCGCTTTTAGTCTGGCAACAACGCGCTGGTTTTCTACATTCCTGAAAAAGTTCACAACGCTTGAAGCGATCTTGCTGCCTACTCCGGGAACCATCATCACTTGTTCTTCAGAAGCGAGCGCCAAAACATCGAGGCTGTCGAAATGCTGCACTAACAGGTCAGCAGTCTCATCGCCCACGTGGCGTATCCCCAGTGCGTTTATGAGACGTGAAAGTGGCCGCGACCTGCTCTTTTCGATGGAAGCCAAAATATTTTCCACCGACTTTTCTCCAAGGCCCTCGATGTAAAACATCTTATCCTGTTTTTCTTTGAGATAGTATAAATCGGCAGCGTCGTGTATCATTCCCTCCCGCAGCAAGAGCGTCACAATCTGCTCGCCTATACCACGTATGTCCATAGCCCCGCGCGATACGAAATGCTGTAACCTTTCCTTGACCTGAGCGGGGCAAACAAAGTTGGGGCAGTAATACATCACCTCTTGTTCTGGTTTGACTACCTCCATACCGCATGCAGGACATACTGGAATATCCCTGGTTTTATCGCAGAGCTTTTCTTTCATGCTGAACGGCCGGGATCTATCCGACCTCGCTACCGCTTCCGGGGTGGGGCCTACGATCTCAGGAATGACGTCTCCCGCCCGCTGTAAGAAAACATCATCACCTTCGCGAATGTCTTTGCGACGGATGTCGTCTTCGTTATGTAACGCGGCACGGCTGATGGTAACGCCCCCGACGGAAACTGGCTCCATAATGGCAAATGGATTGAGCGTGCCGGTACGACCCACGCTGACGCCTATCTCTTTCAGCAGAGTCCGACCTTGAATGGCCGGAAACTTGTAAGCAATAGCCCAACGCGGCTCACGGCCCACATCGACCAGTTCATTCTGGAAAGAAATCTGATCAATTTTCACCACCACGCCATCAGCCTCATACGGTAGGTTATGCCGTCCGGCCGTCCACTCATGGTAGTAGTCCTTCGCTTCTTTCAGCCCGGTGATGCGTTTATTGTTAGGGTTTATCCTAAAACCCAAGGATTTAAGATAATGCATGGTCTCCCAGTGGGTGGAGGGCATAGTCCTGCTTTCGGCATAAGCCAGCGCATAGATATAGATATCCAGTGCACGCTGGGCAGTAACGCGAGGGTCGAGCTGCCTGACAGAACCGGCGGCCGCATTGCGCGGGTTAGCGAAAAGAGGCAGTCCTTGTTCGGCGCGCTCGCGATTAAGTTTCTGAAAACCCGCTTTGGGTAAATAGACCTCTCCGCGCACCTCAAACTTGGTGGGAATTTCGCCAGAAACAGAGAGAGGGATGCTGCGGATGGTGCGTAGATTCTGGGTAATATTTTCACCGTTAAAGCCATCCCCGCGCGTGGCACCCACGACAAACTTGCCGTTTTCATAAGTGAGGGCGACAGCAAGACCGTCCATCTTGTGCTCGCACACCAAGTTAAAAGCGCAGCCGCCAAGAAGTTTAGAGACTCGGTTATACCACTCCTCCAGGTCATCATCCGAAAACGCGTTGCCGAGAGAAAGTAAGGGTTTGCCATGAGCCACCACTCCAAAGGCTGAAAGGGGTGCTGTCCCGACCCTCTGTGTGGGGGAATCAGTGGTGATGAGCTGGGGAAAATGCTCTTCTAGCGACTTGAGTTCGCGCATCTGGAAGTCATACTCAGCATCGCTCACTTCCGGATTGTCCAGAGCGTAATACAGATAGTTATTGCGGTTAATCTGCTCCCGCAACTTTTCGCTTCTCGCCCTGGCTTTTTCTATATCTAAATCAGGCATAACAAATCAGGTTCGTTGGATGCTTGAATTATAGCATAGGGAAGCGGTTCGAGGTAAAGAATTGGTTTTACACAGGGTGTGAAAACAATCTTATTGTTAAGCGCGCTCAATCATGAATAACATACGTCACTTCAGGGGTGGCCGAAAACGTATGGCAACAATATCGGTATTAACTCCTAAAACGCAAGATACGAACCAGAATAATGTAAGGTATTTTTAGATAAATAGCTCTTGATTTAGTTTCAAATTGATGGAGTCTTCCATTTAAGAGTGCCTGAAGCTGGTGACGAACTAGAATAATCTCCACCAAACTCAATAATGCTTATGACATCATTCCTCGACGCTTGCCAGGTAAAGGATTTTGTTATTACTTGTCCGGGTACCAATCGCCCAAAGGAACCATCCTGTGGTTCTCCGTCACTAACCACGTGGTAAGCGATGAATATTTCCTCGTCTATAATTTGACCAAGTGTTTTGTTTTCTAATTTATATTCAATATTATACTCATAATACGATGCATGTCCGGTAACAGCAATCGAATATAAAGTTACGATCAAACCGCCCCTGGAAATATATGAAACATTCAGTTCGCAAAATGTTCCTGCGGGGGGTGTATTTATACTATATGATGGCAGGTTTGAAGTAGTGGGCGGGATGACAGTCGTTGAGATTGGTAAAGTTGACCTTGAAAGTAAGGTAGCCTCAGTCTGAGGGAAAGCATTTATTTGAGTAACATTCACTGCGGGGTTTTCTGCCGGAGTTATTTTGGTTGATATATACGGCGTCAAAGATGTGGTAGATCTACAACTTGCAACCAGGGAACAGAGAATAACTAGACCGAAAAAATAATTAAGATTGATCTGTCTTCTGTTTTTCATCCTGCTAACGCCCAGAGATATTGTACATGATGGATATGGCAAATCAAAAGAGCCGTAACGCTCTTAATAATTTGAGTGTTCGAGATCACTATAAATCCGATTATCGGGGGTCAAGGGATATCTACTATCATATTCAAGCCACAGGCTCTTACGTGACCTGTAATGGAATCAATTATCTGCTTTTCCGGAAAAGTGATGCTGGCATTACTTTGCGATGACTGGTCCGACCTGGGTATGGCAAGCCATATGATTTCTTCTTTTACAGGAAGTTTAGTTAGAACAGCTAAAATCGCATCGATGCCTACCACGTGGGTTTGCACCCACCCGGTTTCAGATATATAGTCCTCATTGGAGATAATCTCTTCCCATGATTTGTTACGATTGGTTCCTGTAATCAAGGTGAAATGCCATTGGCCATCCTGTGACCACGAATACAATTCGTAACCTTTCATAGAAGGCGGCAGTTCAGATATTGCCGCCATCGTCAATTTATTAATTAATTTGCCGGCTTGTTTCAGTGATCTAAGTATTTCTGGATTATTTCTCGGATCTTCACCTTTGTAAAAAGCTGATGACGGGTAACCCAACTGCAAAGTGATAACTTTTAGGGGTTGCGAAATGAGCGGTTGATAGATGGTAACACCGTCAAAACCAATCGATGAAATAGGTGTCCAGAAAGTCCCGAGGTAGATGGGTTTTTTGTCGACGCAAACCATAAACGACTTGCCTTGAACCGGGACTTCCAGCCTGGAAATACGAACAAAGGCGTTTGAATTAAGTTTTAACTCATGTGTTTGAGCATTGTATGTGATGATATCCTTCATCCCGATAACAGGCTGAGACAAGACTTCAACATTACTCAGGATAGGTATTTGTGTTGGGGGAATATCCCCTTTGGTCAAATAAATACCGAATCCGTCACCTTTCGGGGTTGAACAAGCGTTTGGCACCAGCATAACGCAAGCTAAAACAATAAAAGAGAGGTTTGTGGTGATATGGGCTAATATCATTTGCATCAAATTTCGTCTCGGGAAAAGCCTCATACCAGATTATAACGCACCACGAAGCATTCCGTTATCGGGCCGCTCAATACACTCGTGTTAAGGGATTCTCGAACGGTCAAACGTCAAGCCATGGCTCTCAGAGCAAAAAAGGTTGGTGTTGCTTAAATCCTGCCTTTCGTATTATTCTTAACCAGTAATGAAACTCATCGTCGGTCTGGGCAACCCGGGCAACCAGTATGCGCACAGCCGCCATAACATCGGCTTTATGTGCGTTGCCTACTTCGCTAAAAAACGCGACTGGGGCTTCGAAAAGAAAGAGGGACTGGCGCGAACGGCTCACGGGCGTATGGACGGGGAGGAGATCGTTATGGCACGGCCTCAAACCTTCATGAACGCGAGCGGTGAAGCCGTCAAGAAGCTTGTCATAAAATACCGGATCAAGCCGGGAGACCTAATTGTGATTCACGACGAGATGGACTTGCGGTTGGGCATTATCCGAATCGGAAGGGGTGGCGGCACCGCCGGGCATAACGGAGTGGAGTCTATGATACGCGAATTGGGGTCGGCAGATTTCGTACGAGTGCGTGTGGGGGTGGGGAGGCCAAAGATTGAGGGAGCAGCAGAGCACAGCCATGTGGTCGGCTACGTCCTGGGCGACTTCGGTGGAGACGAGGCCGAGGTTATCAAAAAGGTTATCGGCGATGTGGACCAGGCCATTGTCACCCTCCTAAAGGACGGGCTGGAGACCGCCATGAACAGATTCAACAAGACCAACGCGCCCACGACGGAAAAACCTGATAAACCAAAAGTAAAACCCGTCGCAGAGACGCCCAAACCCCCGCTTGTGAGCTAGAGGGCTGGCGTCTATAATGTGCGGCGAGACTGTGTTTAAACCGAAGTTAACTCGCCCCTGCTTGAGTAGCATCCAAGTTTGTGTTTTCGACTGAGTATTCGTATTGACTCGCAATCCCCGAATACTGAAAAAAAGGAACGAAAACGCATGTCTTTGAACTGGATCCTGCTGGTGCTTTCAGGCACGGCCGTCGCCGCCCTGATTAACCTGCTCGACAGCCACCTTATGACGCAGCGCATGCCCGGCTGGCGCGCCTACGTACTCATCTGCGACCTGTTCATGTTTCCCGTCAGCATCGCCATGCTGTTTATATTCCCACCGCCGACGGGTCTCGGGGTTACGCCGTTGCTGGCTATCCTAGCGTCCACCGTCACCAGCGCGGTAGCCGGCATCCTCATCTTGCAGGCCATGAAAAGCGAGCACGTATCTCGCATCGCGCCGCTGACCAGCATATCGCCGGTTTTCGTGGCAGCCCTGGCTTTCCTATTCCTGGGGGAGACTCTGAGTTGGCAACAGGTATTCGGCATCGCGGCCGTGGTGAGCGGGGCTATTATCATATCGCTAAGATGGGACTCGGGGAACGTGGCACACATCAAAACCCGCACGGTGTTGATGCTGCTCGCCTCGGCCTTTCTTATCGCTCTGAGCAACGTGTCCAACAAATACGCACTCGGATACTTGTCTTACTGGACCGACGCGACTCTGTTGTTTATGACCTCGTCGGTTCTGTTCCTTGCTATCTGTGTCCGCCCCTCGGTTTTCCGCCAGATCGCTGCTTTGAAACAACGCAAGTTGACGGTCAGTCTGGCGCTGGTAAACCAGGTGGTGGCAGTAGTGGTTTCCATCCTGGCCTACTGGGCCATCCAGTCCGGCCCGGTAGCGCTGGCTTCCGCCGCCTTCAACAGCAAACCGCTTTTCGTGTTCCTGTTCTCGGGCATCGCCGGGCGCTTCTTCCCGCTTTTCCTGCCCCCCGAACGCGCCAGCCGCAAAATGATCGCGATGAAGGCACTGGGTACGATGGCGGTGGTGGGCGGGCTGGTGGTCATGCTTATTTGACGATGTGAATATGTTCTAAACCCCATCCCCTTAATCCCATCCCCACCGGGAAGGGGATATAAAACCACAAGCCGAGTATATTTAAAACGTGTGATCACATATTTTGATACGTCTCAGAGCCATCGTAAATCGAGGGTGGACGTACAGTCGAATATTATCGGCATTTCGGCTCTGGCTGAAAGGAGACCTGCTATTACCGAGTGTGTCAGTAACAATCCCCATTAGCTAAAACATAGTCCAAGATCCCGCTAAAGGTACGCGATTAAACGTGAATCGCTCGTTCTGGAATCAAGTTTAGGAAAAAGGAACGATTTTTGCCCTCGAATCTCTTGACACTGATGATAAAATTAGCTGGGTAAGTATTCTTATACGACCTTCTTATTGGAGGAATCACGCATAAGCTTTGTAAAATTAGTTATTTCACGGGTCGCCCATAGTTGTGTGGGTGTGCGTTTGCGAGGGGGGCGAAGAACTGTCACCTGTAAATGGGCACTTGGGTGACAGGGAGCCAACAGTGAAACCGACCTCGAAGAGGGTCGGTTAATTTATTAATGTATTTTAGGGGAGAGTGATGCCCATTGAATGTATTGAGAAAAGAAGCTCTCTGTCCAAGATGACACAAAGTAAGGAGGAAAAAATGAATAATCTTCATCTAAAGCTGATAGAGTTATTAGTGATATTTGCATTCTTAGGCATAAGCCTCACGGGATGCACAGGTCGGCAAGGACTGGTTGGTCCTCAAGGCATTCAAGGAGGTCAAGGAGTTGCTGGACCGGCTGGAGCAGCAGGTGCTAAGGGAATTCCTGGTTCGGGGTATGGGACGCATTACATAAGCATTCCGGCTTGTGCCTTTGAGCCAAGATTTTCCAGCTACACCTTCGGTTTGAATGCGTGGTCCGAACTCGACGCCGCGGGCGGATATCAATTTGAAACGCCCATATACTTACCTGACGGCGCAGTAATAAAAGAATATTCTGCATGGTACCGCGGTACTGCAAAGTTTTATCTCATAAGACTCCCATTTGGCGGACAAAATTTAGCCTCTTTGGTGTCAATCGGTTCAGATACGACGCCTACAATAGGTATGCAAAAGGTAAGTCAGACCTTATCAGCCATAGTAGATAACCAAACTAACGCCTACGCCGTATGGGTGGTTGTGGGCACAGGTGGAACTAGCGTAGCGGGCATAAGCGGAGCCCAGATAACATATGAACTGACCGTTCCCTAACAAAATAAGGCGATGGATTAGTAAATCTAATGAATGTACCAGCGAGCTCATTCCATCATAGTAATAGTTAAAGCCTGAAAATCAATAATAAAGAGCAACAAAAGGCAAAGTAGCTGCCCTTTATTCTCAGCTGCTATTTACTTAAAGAGTTGTAAATGAAGTTTCAAGAATTGCCGTTTAACGGTAACAAAAAGGAACAATAATCAGGCATGGGCAAAATGATATACACCCCGAATCACTGGCTAAGTAAGCGAGTTGAATAACTCGGGGTGTATCGTATGCGTTCTCCTGGGTTTCAAATCCGTACTGGCTAATCCACCTGGCAGGAATTATACCTGTACTGAAATGCGCTGCCTTTTGGGCTTTGCGGACCATTTTGGTGCTGATACATGAGCTGATCCCCATCGCAAGTACAATCCGAATTCTGGCATACGTTGGTACAATCAGGGTTGGGGCAGGTCCCGGGTGTAGGATTAGGCCCGGCTGCCATAGCGACTGAAACGATGGATACCGTTAAGATGATTACCACCGCTGATGCAATAGCTACCAATTTGAAAGCTTTTTTCATATTTTCACCTCCTTTCTCGTTTGCCCAAGCTTTGATGCTCTTTTTGGCATTAAATTGGGTTTCACTAATGTCTAACGAACGAGTTTCCTTTTTGTTACAGCATTCTAACGAGGAAAATATCCCAAGCAGTAAACAAAACGGAGATTCATGCACCACCGGACCCACTTTGGCCTCCATTACCTGCATTCCCCTTGGGATCTGGGGCAGGAGTGGTGGTAGGATTTGGATTTGGTCCATTACCTGCATTCCCCCCGGGATCTGGAGCGGGAATAGGAGAAGGAGTAAGGGTCGGGTTAGTGGTTGGCCCCGATCCATTCCCGGCGCCGGGATCAGGGGTAGGAGTTGGGTTTGATCCATTACCAGATCCGGTCCCACCACCACTACCTGTATTATCCCCGGTACCTTGAGGAGAGGTCGTAACAGGATAGGGAGATTGGGTGCCTGAACTCCCGCTATCCCCTGCGCCCCCCTGATCCTGAGGAATGTCCTGGTTGCCTTGCCCTGAATTAGAACCGCCATCATTCCCTGAAGATTGCGGGTTATATTCCTGAGGGGTGCCGTCCTTATGCTGAAACCTGTATTGTGCCTGTGTTTGAAACTGAAATGTTGCCTGTGTGCAGACTTGGATGATGTTCTGGTACTCCTGGGGAACATGCTCGGATATAGAATTAAGTATATTAAGGTTACCATGGTTGGCTTCCAGACTTAATTTCTCGATTTCATCTGCCTGGTTATTCATATTTTGAGCACGCGCAAGGAACTGCTCCCCCAGTTGGCTAAATTGCTGATACTGGAGTAATACTTCCTGCATAGTCTGATAGCGATTGGTGGTAGCCGTGTCTTGAGCCCGCTGCAACCTGTTCTGCATTGCATCAAGATTGGCACGGGTTGCCTGCAACAGGTCCAGCTGGCTTTGCATGTTAAGAAATTGCACCTGCTCACTAACGGCCAGCCTGCTAGTTTCTCTGACCAATCCTGTTTGCGCGGGATTATCGTCAATCAATTTGTCACAAAACATCACCTGGTTTTGTATTTCAACAGAAACCCGGTTAAGTAAACCCGCCAGAACTGAAGAGTCATTTATTTTGTCAATTTGATCTTGAAGTGCATCTAAATTGCTCTGGTAGCCATTTAGCGCCAGTTTTGTTTTTACCTCGTTCACATTGCCAAGCTTGCCTATCTCTAGAAGGCGAGTGTGGGCAAATTGTAAATACAGTCCGACTTTATCGGAGCTGCTGGCGGTTATCCGCAACCTTGTGTCTTCAATGCCTATTTTTACCGGATAAAGTAAATCTCCAGGCAGGCTGGCCTGGGCGGCATATGCCGTCCCACCGGCTAGTGTTGTAATCAATACTAGCGCGACTAGAACTGCCACAACAACTCTTGCCCATGCCAACTGCGAAGGCGACCCGAAGTTGAAAGCGTTGGTGAATAGTCCAGGTTGTTGTTGCCTGGCAGTCCTTGTTTGCGCCAACAACTGTACTCTGGCAACCTGCTTAAAATTACTATCCAGTTTCAAAGCTGGGAGTTCCTGTATATTCGTGGCGATTGTAAGCAGGGGTTCGAGTTCCCTGCGCAGGGAGGGATAGCGGTTCAAACATTCAGCCAGAGTAGCCCTGCCTGTTTTTATCTCCCTGATACAATTGGTTAATATGGTAGTTTTCTTTCCCAATTTAATCACCTGCCTCATCCAAGATTTCACGCATTCTTTTTAATGCACGGTGAACAATAACCCTGATGTTCCCTTCACTTTTATGCAGTGATTGGGCTATTTCGCTATATTCAAAACCTTCAATAAAACTCAATAAAATTACTTGCTGTTGGTCCTTGGGCAGGAGCAGTATTGCCCTTCTGATTTTTTGTTGATCAAATTGCATCTCGACTAATCTTTCAAGGCCATTTTCATTATCTTCCATGATTACTTCTTCATTAAGATAAGCATGATCTTTTTTGGTTCGATAATAATCAATTATTCGATTATGGCTTATGGTAAAAAGCCAGCCCAAAAAAGGAGTTTTAGTTCGCTTATATTTAGGCAATGCCTGCCAGGCTTTTATAAAAACTTCTTGAGTCAGATCCCGCGCGTCTTCCACATTGCTCGTCCTGTAGTAGATATGGCGATAGATACGGTCAGCATAAATATCATATAGATATCCGAAAGCCTCACTATCACCACCTACGGCGCGTTCAACTTTAGGTTCTACCTCTGGATCCGGTTGAATATCGATATTATCGCTGTAATGCAATTGCTTCCTGTGACCTGTTTAACGAAATAACTGTTAAAATGTTACAGTTAATATTTAATCGATGCAACGATAGGCGTCAGTAGCTATTAATCAATCCATAAACCGAAACAATCATTCATAGGTATCCTTTATGTATCCTGCGGAAACCAGTGTTGATTCTCCCATGGAAAGAATATTCCTCTTTATCTAATGGAAGACTAGCTCACTGGTTGAACACATATTGCTTAGGAAACCAGCGGCGGAATATAATATGGCCTGATTTCCCCTATTTTGGATATTGGGAGATCACTTGAAAAAAGGAGCGTAAACATGAAACAGAACATGGGTAAAACGGATCGCATAATCAGGGCTGTAGTAGGTTTATTAGCTATCATTGCATCATTCCTGGTATCAACTCTTGCATGGCAAATTGTGCTCTGGGTCGTAGCAGCAATAATGCTGATAACTGCTTCGCTAGGAATCTGTCTTTTGTACTTGCCATTCCATTTTTCCACTAAAAAGTAGCACATCAAGATTTTAATAGAGCTTATATATAGTTACCTAAAGTTATATCCTCATTAGGTATGTGTGCGCTATTTATCAAAGAAGGAAATAAACAAAAGGAAAACATAATTGAAGCGTAGGGATCTAGCAGTAATAGCCTTAGTGTTAATAAGTGCTTCTGTAATTTTGTATTCCATCAACTATCTCATCTTCCATGATGTAGAACACATATTCATTTTCCTGCTTAGTGATCTTGCCTTTAGTTTTATAGAAGTCATTATAGTGGGCTTAATCATCGACAGATTTTTAGCA
Organism: uncultured Dehalococcoidales bacterium; assembly: GCA_964624325.1. Classification (GTDB taxonomy): domain Bacteria; phylum Chloroflexota; class Dehalococcoidia; order Dehalococcoidales; family UBA1222; genus SURF-27. Next base: position 2,059 of record CAZUXO010000041.1, on the reverse strand, counting down.
TCGATAGAGAAAAGAAGCGTTTTACACAAGCTGAATATGATATCCGGGATATTTTTCAGCGAAATCGGAACGAAACTCCTTGGTCTCTTGTTGGATTTATTTGATAACCGTTCTGAGATATGTCCATGCCTTGATATTGGCGAACACTGGTCTCACTCAGATTTTGTGAAGGCCAGAAATGAGTTGAGCAAATCGAAGATCAAACAGAAACATAAAAATATGGACTTGCAAAACATCAAGAATTATTTGAACCAGCATAAGTCATTGTTACTTGAGATCATTACCAACCCGAATGTATTGGAACACGATAAAGGCGTTGAACTGTTATGGGCAGTATTTCATCTTTCCGATGAGTTGAATGCGATTGACACTGGGAACAAAGGCATACAGGGAACAGATGAAATCATAATGGATGAGGCCGTACGGGTATACCAAATGCTCTCAATCGAATGGTTAAACTATATGGAATTTAGCCAAAACAAATACCCCCTGTTCTATAAGGCTGTGTTGAGTACAAATCAATTCAGAATTGCCAAATGAAATATTAGCAAGTTTCGATTATCAGGGATTAAGTACGGCTACAATTGTTCGTATATTACGCGATACGTTTACGCGCGGGAACTTCTGCTTGAAATCAAGCGCACCTTTTTGGGGAAGTGGCTTTCAGACAGAAATTCCACGAGGAATTCCCGCCGGCGTTTTGCTTAGCAAAGGTATAATCAACTTTATCACCATTTGCATCTCATCCTTCCCCACGGGAAGGGGAATTTAACTAAAATAGTTTTTCCAGAGGGGTCTGCACCCCTCCGCACTCCCCGGTTCTTCATCTGTCAGTAATTATCGAACAAAGAACTGGATGGCAATTAACTTCAAATCAGTATCCGTGACTCTTAATCCTTTGCCAACCATATACACGGGTGTTATAATCTCCTTGCCGCAAGGATTTAGCCATGACCAAACAAACATTCATCACCGTTATAGGGGCTTCGCAGGCGTCCGCTTCCGAACTTAGACTAGCGGAAGCCGTCGGGCGGGAGATAGCCAGAGCCGGCGCTGTCCTGGTGTGCGGCGGCATGGGCGGCGTCATGGAAGCGGTCTGCAAGGGCGCGAGCAGCGAAGGCGGCATAACTATCGGCATTCTCCCCGGAGACAGCCGCCTTTCCGCCAACGAATACGTCAAAATCCCTATAGTTACCGGCATTGGCCACGCCCGCAACATGGCCGTGGTTAAGACCGGGCAGGCGGTGATCGCTGTCGGCGGCAGCTACGGAACACTCTCGGAAATCGGCTACGCCCTGAACAGCGGGTTGCCAGTCATCGGTTTGGAAACGTGGAACATCTCGCGCAAGGGCAAAGATAAATGCCCTATAATCGAAGCCAAAACGCCGGCTGGAGCTGTTGAAAAAGCATTAGAACTTATTGGTGAGGTCTGATGGACAAAATCAAGCATATACAAGCCTGGGAAATCCTGGACTCGCGCGGCAACCCTACCGTCTCCGTAAGAGTTGATTTGGCCTCGGGGGCGTACGGCGAGGCAGCCGTACCATCGGGCGCCAGCACCGGCAAATACGAAGCCATGGAGCTGCGCGACGGCGACAAGTCACGCTTTAACGGGCTGGGAGTGCTCAAGGCCGTCGGCAATGTGCACAAGGTCATCGCCCCGGCTTTAACAGGGATGAATCCTGCTGATCAGGAAAATATCGACCGCAAAATGATAGACCTGGACGGCACCGAGAATAAATCCAAGCTTGGCGCCAATGCCATACTAGGTGTCTCTCTGGCGGTGGCCCACGCCGCGGCCGCCTCAGCCTATAAACCTCTGTACAGCCATCTGGGAGCAAAAGGAGGGCACCTGTTGCCCGTGCCCCTGCTCAATATCCTCAACGGCGGCAAACACGCCTCGGATTCCACCGACTTTCAGGAGTTCATGATTGCCCCCGCAGGAGCGAAAAGCTTTTCCGAAGCCGTGCGCATGGCGACAGAAATTTATCAATCTCTCAAATCCATCATCAAGAGCAAGAAGTTCAACACCAACGTCGGCGACGAGGGCGGTTTCGCC
>CAZUXO010000040.1:0-3455 GCA_964624325.1 uncultured Dehalococcoidales bacterium | reverse complement strand
TGTTACATGGCTTCAGACAGCAGCGCAGGCTAAAATGTTTTATCACTATTGCGAGTCTTGCAATGCCTCATAACCACATAGGCCAATATAAGAGTAATCATAACAAGCATAATAATTGCACGTAAGCCGTTTTAAATCTATAATAACGCAGGTAGAAAAAATATATCAAAGCAGCTCTCTGCTCCTAATACGCATGGAAGGCAGGTAAATCTTGGCAAAAAAGAAGGAACTTCATGTAGCTCATCCCCCCACCAGGCGGCAACTGACGCACTGGCAAAAACAGGCTCTGCGACAGCGTATCATAGGTGTCACTGGCCTCGTAACCATCTTCTCAGTGATTGTGGTGCTTGTTTCAGGCTGGTACTTCAAACAGTACGTCCCTATAGACAAACCCATGGGCGAGACTGTCGTAGAAGTAAACGGGCACAAATTCAGTATGGCGTATTATGTTGAGGCCCTTAAGTATTTTGCTGGGGGCCAAACTTCCTATTATTCGTACATCACAGACATAGTGGAACAAAATATAGAACAAATCGAGATCATGAAAGAAGCCTGTGTCAAGCTCGGCATTACCGTTAGCGATGACGAAGTAAACCAGAAAATCAAGGATAATTCGCTGTCTGTCTCCCAGGCGGTCAAAGACATCGTCCGCGGGCAACTTCTTAAAGACAAGCTATTGACTGACTATTTTGGCTCACAAGTACCGGCCAGCGCCGAGCAGCGGGACGTACTCGCCATGTTTGTCGAAAGCCAGAGTCAGCTCGATGACATCAAAGCGCGGGTTAATATCGGCGTGGACTTTGGCCAACTTGCAACCGATAACTCGCTTGAAAGCACTACTACGGGCAATAAAGGCGCCATGGGATATCGGCCCAAGGGAGTCTTCGACTACCTTTTGAACACCACTGGTTTGGACGATGCTATTTTCGCCCAGCAGGTTGGCAATTGGGGTGAACTTCAGGATAATGCCAAGACCAAGCAGGTAGGGTACTGGCTGGTCAAGGTCACTGAGAGAAAGGACGACAACAGCCAGGTGCATGTCTCAAGCATGCTGCTGTCCAGCGAGCAGGAAGCGGTCGGAATCAAGGTTAAACTCGATGCCGGCGAGGATTTCACCACACTGGCTCAGCAGTATTCGCAGAATTGGTCGGATACTTCCAAGGATGACCTTGGCTGGATAACCCCTGATTCCACCGCTGTGTACAAGGCGTTTGCCTTCGATACTGCCACCACCATCGGAACCATTAGTTCCTTCATCAAAGATACCTCTCAGAACACCAAGGGAGGTTATTGGCTTTTCAAGATAAATGACAGCGCTGTAAAGGATATTTCGGCCGAAGATAAAACCACCATCATCAATCAGGCGTTTAATAATTGGCTGACTGCCTTACAGGCCGATACCACCAATAACAAGATTATCAATAGTCTGGACGAAGCTAAAAAGGCTTTTGCCGTTAATCAGGCGACAGCGTAGGGAATTTTATGCCAGAACAAATAATCGGTGTAGGGCTCATGGGCATGGGTGTCATCGGCGGACAGGTAGCGCGTGTACTCACAGAAAGATGCGCTATGCTGGCTGAGAATGCCGGGTGCCCTGTAGTGCTGCGCAAGGTTAAGGTCATCGAGTGTGATCTGACCAGGCCACAGGTGCAGGCCATGGATCCATCTCTATTCACCACCGACGAAGAGGAGTTCTTCAACATGCCTGGCCTGGATATCATTGTCGAGGTCATCGGTGGCGAACACCCGGCTTTTGAATACCAGAAACGGGCACTTAAAGCAGGCAAACACGTAGTGACCGCCAATAAGGAGGTCATCGCCAAACACGGGGCCGAATTGTTAGCCCTGGCGGCTCAAAACAAGGTCAGCCTGCGATATGAGGCTTCGGTGGGGGGCGGCATACCGCTCATTGCCCCTTTTCAGCGCGACCTCATCGCTAACCGCATCAACGGCATTTCCGCCATCATCAACGGTACCACCAATTTCATTTTGAGCACTATGGCCAGAGAGGGCACCGAGTTCGCCACAGCCTTGGGGCAGGCCCAAAAACTGGGTTATGCCGAGGCAAATCCCCGGAATGACCTCGAAGGCATCGATGCTGCTTACAAAATAGCCATTCTGGCAACTTTGGCCTTCAGGAGCCGAGTACGTCCTGACCAGGTATTCCATGAAGGCATCTCGCGTCTGTCACGTCGCGATTTCCAGTATGCCCGCGAGCTGGGCTTCACCATAAAGCTGCTGGCAATCGCCAAGCAGGCCGATTCGGAAATTGAAGTACGGGTGCATCCGTCATTTGTCCCTGCTGACAGTTTCCTGGCCAAGGTTGACGGTGTCTACAACGCAGTACAGGTAGACGGTGATCTCACCGGGCAGGTCACCTTCCTGGGTAAAGGAGCGGGGGCTTTGCCGACTTCCAGCGCCGTGGCTGCTGACGTAGTAGCCGCCGCCAGGCATGTGGCTTCGGGTCAATCGGGTTCGACATGGCAACCTGGTGAAAACAAACGCATCAAACCCATGTCACAGATTATCACGCGCTATTATATTCGCATGGGAGTCGCTGACCAGCCGGGAGTGCTGGCACAGATAGCTTATGCATTGGGAGACCATCAGATAAGCATCGCCTCGGTCCTTCAGAAGGAAACCGAGCCGGACCAAACGGCTGAAATTGTCATTATGACCCATCCGGCGCGTGAAGATTCGATACAGGCAGCCTTCGCGGATTTCAAAAAGCTGCCCGTAGTCAAGGAAGTTCACAATTTTGTACGTGTAGAGGTCTAAATGTCGAAAACTGGGCTGCTGTTCAAATATAAAGACCTCCTTCCCGTTACGTCTAAAACCCCCATGTTTTCACTTGGCGAGGGCGACACGCCACTGGTGCGTGTTCCTGGTCTGGAGAAAATAATCGGTTGTGGACAGCTCTATTTCAAACTGGAGGGATGCAACCCCACCGGCTCTTTCAAGGACCGCGGCATGATCTTGGCCATCGCCAAAGCCGTTGAAGAAGGAAGCAGAGCGGTCATGTGCGCCTCCACTGGCAACACCAGTGCTTCCGCGGCAGCCTATGCCGCCAGTCAGGGGCTGGAAACCATCATTATCATACCTGAGGGCAAGATCGCATTGGGAAAGCTGGCTCAGGCCATCATGCATGGTGCCAGGATAGTATCCATCGAGGGCAACTTTGACCAGGCGCTCACCATGGTCAGGGAACTGACACATAAGCATCCGGTAACGCTGGTAAATTCGATCAATCCCTACCGTATCGAAGGACAGAAAACAGGGGCCTTCGAGATCATTGAAACACTGGGGGATGCCCCGGATTTTGTTTTCATTCCCGTGGGCAACGCTGGCAATATTACAGCTTACTGGAAGGGTTTTGTTGAATACTACAAGCTGGCAAAATCTGCTAAAAAGCCCCATATGATGGGCTTTCAGGCTGCCGGCGCTGCGCCTATAGT
>CAZUXO010000039.1:0-2584 GCA_964624325.1 uncultured Dehalococcoidales bacterium | reverse complement strand
AATTTTTGCGGAGACGGATTTTACCGGCTTTAGCAAGTACTTGTTCAGCATATTGCTCGGGTATGTCGACCGTTGTATGTTTATCGAGGATCCTGATGGCGCCGATGGAACTGCCGGGGATATCCGCGAAGCGGGCGATGGTCCCCACGACATCCGCGGGCGTTATGCCATGCGCTTTTCCGGCATTGATGCTCATCCTCACCATCCCGGTTTCATGTGAAGTATGGGACGACTCCCGGCGGCCGTTATCTCTCGCGGGCCGTTTGAATTCAGGCGCGGGCCCTGGTTTCCGTTCTTCAGTTACCTCTTTAATCGGCGGGACGGGCCGATTGATATCCTGTCCCCGGACTATTTTCAATGCCATGGCTGCGATCTGCAGAGGGTCGTGCCCCTTTTCTGCGAGCCTGGTAACGATTTTCAACTCTTTCTGACAATCACCCAGTTTCAACAACTCGATCATCTGGTTCAGCAGTTTTCCTTCCCGGTGTTTTTCGATATCTTCTGGCCTAGGAATGGGTATACGGGAGATCGGTTGTCTGGTAAAGCGTTCTATCTGATGTAGGCGGTACTTATCTGAACGTGTCAGCAGTGAAATCGCGACCCCTTTTTTACCTGCTCTCCCCGTCCGCCCGACACGATGCACGTATAATTCGGGGTCATCCGGCAGATCGAAGTTGAATATGTGGGAGATGTCGTCGATGTCGAGCCCGCGGGCGGCGACATCCGTAGCCACCAGTATCTTGATCTGATTGTTGCGGAAGCGTTTCAAAACCTGTTCCCTGGTTTGCTGGCTCAGATCCCCGCTCAAGGCTTCGGCAGGAAAACCGTGGGCCACCAACTGAGTCACCAGGTCGCCCGTGCCGGCGCGCGTCCTCACAAAGATAATCGCGCTGGGTATGTCTTCAAGCTCGAAGATGCGGGTGAGAACGGCTATTTTTTCGTCTCTTCTGTTGACCATACAGTAACGATGGTCTATGGCATCGACGGTCAGATGGTCACTCTTGATACTGACCGATCTGGGGGATTTCATGAATTTTTTGGCGACGCCGCCCAGCCTTGGCGGGATGGTGGCTGAAAAGAGCGCCGTCTGATGTGCCGCGGGAACCGTACTCAGAATTTCTTCGATGTCCTCGATAAAACCCATGCTGAGCATCTCATCAGCTTCGTCGAGGACTACGGTTTTCACATGGCTCAGGTCAAGTTCCCTCTTGCTTATCAGGTCTTTCAGCCGTCCGGGTGTGCCTATGACGATATCCACGCCCTGCCTGAGGCGATTGATCTGCGGGCTGTAAGGCTGGCCCCCGTATACCGCCAGAACACGTACGTTCAGGCCTTTACCAAATTCGCCGGCAGCCTCCGCCACCTGCATCGCCAGTTCCCTTGTGGGAACCAGGACAAGGGCTTTTATGCCGCGCTGCCCCCTTTCCATCGTTTGCAGGATGGGTAAAATAAAGGCTGCCGTTTTTCCCGTACCTGTTTGAGCCTGACCGATGACATCATGCCCGTCAAGCATCAGCGGGATGATCTGTGATTGGATCGGGGTGGGTGTGGTATATCCAAGATCGGATACGGCCTGTTCAAGCTGCGGTATCAGGCCTAATTGTGAAAACTCGATTGTCATTATATTTCCTATTTGAGAGGTCATAAGTCCACTGTATTGACCGTTACCAGCAGATCAGGTTTCCCTGTTGCTTTTGGCAGTTGACCTTGATTGCAGGCAGGAGTTTGCGGCCACAAACAAATACCCCTCGGCCCCATTAGAAAGGCCACTCGACCTTTCTGCGGCCATATCCTCAATTCACGTGGCTAATACTATATTAACACAGATTGGGTCGTCCTATTTCACCAATGAGTTTTATATTTGATCTTGGTGAGCCGATAAAACCAATAAGGCAGAGTATTTAACTTTACAATTGACTATTTTGACAAGTGAGGCAAAACTAACATGCCTCCGTCTTCCATAAAAACCTTAAGTACTGTTGACATATTCGTATATGTTTAGTAAACTATTTATGTTATATATACTTTTTAATGATTGTCTCCAGCACCCACATTTAATATTCCACCCCCAAACTAGCTTATCTCAGGCTGAGTGTGATAATAGTGCACGAAGGGATTAATCAATATGGACAAAAAGAAAGCTATAAACCAGATTATCGAGCTGCAGCGGAGGATGAGCCAGATATTGCTTCCATTCGCACTTCATGCCTGGCGAGAACTGGAAGTGCCTCTTTCCCAGTTAAAGAGCTTGCTCATAATTACCAGCAAAGGGGAGACCAATTATCGGACCCTGGCCGAGGACCTGGGGGTGACCCCGGGCGATGTAACGGGGTTAGTAGAGCGGCTGGTATCGCAAGGACTGGTAAACCGCAAACCCAACCCGAAAGACCGTCGTATCGTCTTGCTGCAGGCTTCGGATAAAGGCCGACAGCTGTTGGCCGACCTGATGGAAAGCCAAACCCAACACACAATTCGCATCCTGAAATACCTGAGTTTACAGGAGCTTCAGTCGTTATCGCAGGGGCTCGCGGGTGTCATTCATGCCGTCGAGGGACACCAGGAAGAATTCTGTTAATTTTCTTTG
>CAZUXO010000038.1:0-4142 GCA_964624325.1 uncultured Dehalococcoidales bacterium | reverse complement strand
ATCCACTTGTTCAGAAGTAACATCGCTACCGGCAATAATGGTTGTGCTCAATCCTAAACGATCTGCCTTTTTTATGTTCTTACGTGTCGAATGTTCATAGGAATTTAGCCATATATCGTCTCTTGTTAAATCCACCAGAATGTTACGGTTTGCCTTTACAACATCCAGATACGGCGCTAATTTATGATTGTTATATACGGGGTTAAATCGAGTAAATTCTGCAATAATCCCTTTTTCTTGGCAATACTCAATCATTGCGCGGCTGATACCAGATGTGAAATCGGGATCATTGGTGGTAGAGGCTACCCCGTTATAACCATAGGCGCCTTGAATATCAAAATACTCTTGATCAATTTCAATATAAGAAAGCCCGCGGAGAGGGCTAATTATAAAGGGATATAGCGCAATATCATTGTCACTCTCAAAAACAATACAGTGGGCCTGCGATCCATAAACTTGTTCGTAAACCTTGTAGTAAGAAGAAGAAAAGTAGATATCCTGAAGATTAGGGGGAAGGCATTTGAAAGCGTCCCCCCATTGCGAATCTGACGTTGTGCATTCTTTAAGACGCATGATTTTTCACCGTCGCGTCCTCTATCATTTTAAGCACTTTGTCATAGGAGTTGTTTTAAGTTTTGAACCATTAGTTCAAGCTCATCGATGCTCACATCTTGGTGCGCTGGCAAATTCAAAATCCTGCTCGAAAGAAAATGAGATTCACTATAATATCGATCAATTTCCGGAATCAGTTCGTGATATAGGCTTACGACACCATATCCTGCTTCATTGAGCCCGGAGTAGAGTCTGTCTCTTGATTGCGTATCAGGTAGCAGTATCGGAAAGCTCTGGGGTACAGCATCACCAATGCTATCCCTAAGAAGACGGATATGAAAAGGGGTACATAAAAGTTCTATAAGTTCCTTAAGTTTTTGATAGTTTTCACGTCTGCGCTGTGCAATCTTAAATAAATCATACTCAAATAGGTTGTAATATTCGCTTGTTTCTGTTTTTTGCGGACATTTAGAGAAAAGCATTCCGCCTTTTTTATAAGGGAGCATCTTATGTAAAGAGAAAAAAGCATAATCGAAATCATGGTCTACACCACACAAAAAGGTGAAAAGTCCATGCGCATAGTCCTCTACTATAATATACCCTAATTCCTTCGCTAACTTTTTCACTTCAGAATAGTTAGGATCAATAAAACCAAAATAGTGTATGAGGAGAAGGATACCTTTCTCATTTTCCAATAACCGATTCTGCAGGTCCGCCATTTCAATGTTAAGGTCTTTATTCATTTTATAAAAACAATACTTGATGCCGCTTTCCCGGATCGGATCGAAGACACCAGAACCTTCTCGCGAACTGTAACCTATGTATGCAGGCACTAATATAGTAAGCGACTGATGCTGACTTAAAACATGCGCAAAAGCTCTTCGAGCTGATTCGAAAAAGCAACAATGCATTTTATAATTATTGATATTTTCCGGCTTTTTAGTAATCATAGTCGAACGCATTTGTTGTTTGCTGCTGGTAAGCCGCTTTGGGCGCGGCGGAAGCTATCACCGCCTACCATGCTGTCCAGCCACCATCAACGACCAAGTTTTGGCCGGTAACATAAGCCGATAAGTCACTGGCAAGATATGCTATTGCGCCCTTCAAGTCCTCTTCAGTTCCCATACGGCGAAGCGGTGTCCGTGCCTCGTATCGTTCACGAAAAACCTCCAATTGATTTCGCCAAATTCCACCTGGTGAGATTGCATTAACCCGAATATTGGGTGCTAAAATGGTAGCCATGTAGCGTGTTAACTGTAACAAGCCACCTTTGGATGCCCCATAACCTGCTGGGTTACCCATCATCGTTCCCTCATAAAGTCTCATATCCGGACCGACGACACCATAAATAGATGAAATCATGATTACGGAGCCTTTCCCGGTTTTTTTAAGCGCCTCTTGCGCCTCTTGCACCAGTATGAAGGATGCAGTTAAATTAACACGTAATGCCCGATCCCAAGCGTCCACGCTTTGTTTTTCAAAAGGCACCACCCATCCTTCATTTTGCGTTGTGCCTACATATGCTGCGCAGTGAACGATAATATCCAAACCGCCTAATTCCCGAACAACTTGATGAACAGCAGAACGAGTTTCTTGCTCATCCAACAAGTCACACGGCACAACGATGGCACAATTGGCCTGTTTCTCGTTCAGCATCAATGCGCGCTCGTGACAGGAATCGGGGTTTAAGTCCAAAATTGCTACTACAGCATTCAATTCAGTAAGCGCTTTTGCGGCTGCCAGTGCAATATGTCCCGCTCCGCCAGTAATCAATGCCCTACGGCCCGATAGGTCTGCAAGTTCCATCAAGCTACGCATATCTAATCCTCTTTACTTTCCAACCAGGGTAAACAGACAAACCCTTGCCGAATAAGTGCTTCCGTTCGTAAAAATTCGTCTATATCATCAATGTGAATCGCTCGTCTTTCTGGAACTTCATAGATCAAATGTCTGCCATGATCTATCCATTTATCTGCTTCTCGTCGCACAAATTCCGCCCGCCAGATGTAGAGCGTAGCATTGATTCGATATACTGGTGGTACATCTTGGCGGCGGGTATAAGAACCGGCATCTGGGATTAGAGATTCCATCCACCCGTCATGTTCCACTACGCAATGCCAGATCGGGTTGAATTCCGGCTTTGACACCCCAATGATTCCGTCTGCTGCTGGTATCGCATTTAATTTAGCCAGCGCCCCAGCTATATCTTCTGGCAAGCGCCCGGGCGAAGTCGGGTCAAGCAAAAGTAGATAGGTATATCGACGGTTTTCCTGGACCTCCACCATTTCCAACGCATGCCGCAATACCGGCCACATCGGCGTGTCATCTTGCGCAAGCTCCTGAGGACGCAGAAAAGGTACATCTGCACCAAACTGGCAAGCAACTTCTGCTATTTCCTGTGAATCAGTTGACACAATAGTCCGAGTTATTTGTGGACATAATCGGGATAACAGAATTGAATGGGCGATCAGTGGTAAACCAGCCAGAGGTCGGATATTTTTGCCTGGAAGACCCTTGGAACCACCACGTGCCGGAATGATTGCTAACACTAATACCTCCGTACGGCTAAGGCCAAAGCGATTTCTAAAACGCGCTTTGCCTCCCAGCCAGTTGTCCTCGGCTGATTCCCAGATTTTATGCAGTCGAAAAAGTCGAGTAGTTCCTTTACATAGGTGTCATTGCAATCAAAAGTGGGGTCGTGCCAGAGAATCTCCCGGCCGCTGTCACGCTGAATCAAATGTACGGGGCCTCCCCAAATCCACTCGATGGTGCCGCCCTCTCCCACCCAACGCGATCGTCGATTGTAAGAACGATCCAGAAAATCCATATGAATCGACGTAAGTGCCCCTGAAATATGTCGGCAGATAATCTCCGCCACATCTTCTACATCGATATCCAAGTCTGAAACCTTGGCGAGCATGCCAATACTTTCCATTACTTCCCCGCCAATCCAACATATATAGTCCAGCTCATGAATTAAAGTTAACACAGCACCGCCGCCCAATTCAGCACGTGCGCTGTACTCCTGCCGGTAGTCGGCACCTGGATGCCAATCAGGGAGATACTGGCCTACTTCGGCACGGGCACTCAGTAGGCGGCCAATGCGTTTCAAAGAGACGACATTGTGAATTGCCTCCAGCGCAGGGTGGAAACGCAAGTTACATCCGACTGCCACGGATAGCTGCTTTTCCTCCGCCATTCGCAGGAAAGCATTTATGCCGTCGAGGGAATGGGCTAACGGCTTTTCAATAAACACATGGCAATCTTGCTCCAAAGCCCAATATGCAATCTTGAGATGTTCGCTGGTAGGGTTGGCAATCAATACCACATTTGGTTTCCACGACGCTGCATCAGTCAAGCTTGCAAAGGCAGCTACCCGATACTCACGGCTTGTGGCTTCCGCATCTTCTATCGTTCGTCGGCACACCGCGACTTCATAGCCCATTTTCTGAATGTTGTTTAGATGACGGCGTCCAATTGCTCCCAAACCAACTATTAAAACACGTGGTATAAAATCAACCATAGAGAACGTCCTGTATACATCTTACGCTGCTGGGGATATTGACCAGCCGATCTTCCAGCCATTGGGC
>CAZUXO010000037.1:0-3141 GCA_964624325.1 uncultured Dehalococcoidales bacterium | reverse complement strand
GGCTAGCCCTGCTCGGGGCTAATGGAAGCGGTAAGAGCACGCTGCTGGAGATAATAGCAGGTGAACTTGCTCCTGACAGTGGTACGATAACGCGTCGTAAAGAGCTTACTGTCGGCTATTTGCGCCAGGAAAGCGTCACCGATTCACGATCTACTTTGCTCAAAGAGGTAACTTCGGCCGCTGGTTTCATCAACCACCTCGGGCATCGTATTCAGATTATCCAGGATGAGTTGGCCGAAGGCGTGGACGGGGCAACCCAGGCGATCCTCCTCACCAGGCTTGGCGATCTGCAACACCGCTTTGAAGCCGCCGGGGGTTACGACGTGGAGCAGGAGGCTCGTGTCATCCTGTGCGGTCTGGGGTTTCGTGAATCCGACTATGATCGTCCTCTTTCGGATTTCAGCGGAGGTTGGCGCATGCGCGCCGAACTGGCCAAGATACTGTTGCAGAATCCTGACCTGCTTTTGCTCGACGAGCCAACCAACCACCTTGATCTGGAAACTCAAATGTGGTTTGAAGAATACCTGAAAAACTACCAGGGGGCCGTGCTTCTCACATCCCATGACCGCGCCTTTCTTAACCGGGTCGTGAGCAAAGTGCTGGCTATAGATGGGGGCAGGGTATCGGTCTATGTTGGGAATTATGACAACTATGTAGAAGCCAGGCAGCAGGAGCTTGAGGTTCTGGAAGCGACGGCCAAGCGCCAGAGTATCAAAATTGAACAGGAAGAACGCTTTATCAACCGTTTTCGCTCCAAGAATACCAAGGCCGCCCAGGTGCAGAGTCGCATCAAGAAGCTGGAAAAACTGGAGCGTGTTGAAGTGCCGCGCTTGGCCAAAAAGATACGCTTTAACTTCCCCGAGCCGCCACATTCCGGCGCTGATGTTATTATGTTGAACCATGTGTCCAAGTCGTACGGCGCCAATATCATCTATAGGGACCTAAACCTTCTTCTGCGCCGCGGGGACCGTGTGGCGCTGGTTGGTCCCAATGGCGCCGGCAAGACCACGCTGTTAAAAATTCTGGCCGGGGTGTTGCCTTTCGAACAGGGAGAGCGACGGCTGGGACATGCCGTCGTCATGGCCTATTATGCCCAGCATCAACTCGAACTCCTGGAACCGAACAATACGGCGCTCGCCGAACTGCGCCTGGTTGCTCCCCCGGATAGCGAAGAAGTGAGGTTGCGAGCCATATTGGGCGGGTTTCTATTTTCCGGGGATGATGCCTACAAGAAAGTTTCCGTACTCTCGGGTGGCGAGAAAGCCCGTCTGGCGCTGGCCAAGATGCTCACTGAACCCGCCAACTTCTTGTTGATGGACGAACCCACCAACCACCTCGATATTGCCTCCCGTGAGGTGCTTACGGACGCGCTTGAAGTTTATTGCGGCACACTGTGCTTTATCACGCATGACCGTACTCTCATCCGCCAGATTGCTACCAGCATCATCGAGGTAAAGGCAGGTCAGATTTCCGTCTATCAGGGAGATTACGACAGCTACCTGTATCACAAATCTATGCTGTTCCAAGACGACGAGCAGAAGGTCCCCAATTCTACGCCGGTAAAAAATTCTTCCTCTGGCACGTCAGGCTCACGTCAGAAACGCGCCCTTTCCGGTGAACTGCGTGGGGATTATTATGCTCAAAGCACTCCCCTCAAGAATCGCATCGACAAAATTGAGGCTGAACTGGCACGCATCGAGATGGAGGTCAAAGAACTGGAAGCCCTGTTTGCCTCGCCCGAGCATTACAAAGATTCAGCAGAGGTTGTGGCCAGCATAAACAGGCATCAGGAACTCAAGGTAGTGGCGGATGAACTCACGGAGGAATGGGGGCAGCTTTCCGCTGAAACCGAACGGCTGAAAGCGGAGTTTGAAATGGCCTTGAGCCGCCTGGAAGGCTAATACAACTGAAATTGGTTGTTATACAGGTAAGTTTTGACGGGTCTTTTTTGCTCATCCTGAGCCGCAGCATGTGGGCGAATCATCTGGAGCGATTGGGCCGCAATCTGTATTCTGTGAGTGCGGTCTAACGAAGAATAATCAATGAAGTCGGGATCTTTAAAAATGCGATGATTTTCTCAAATACTTGGCGGCATTTATCGCGGTTTTCAACGCCGTTAACTTGGACCAGCGAGGCCAACTCTTTCCCCATCTTTCTGGATACGGGCCAGTGTTCAGCCCAGATCGAATCCAGCCCTGGAAAAAGTCCGTAGCGCTCCAGGCGTAGCGAAAGTCCGGCATAGTCCAGTGCCATCACCTGGGTGTCCACCTCTGTCCCGATTTTGAATGGTTCAGGGGAACTGGCGACAGTTAGTATTAATACCAGCTTTTGCAAGCCCGCGTAATATCCGTCCCAATCAACGGCTTCGGCTTCGAACGCCCTATGGTTTAACCGGTCTAACAGCTGGTCTAGGCCGATGTTGTCCAGAGCTTTACCTATGTTGAAACCGCGGCTGATAGCCCACAGGTCGGCGGACTCGTCCATTACCAGGTTGTTAATCCTGGTGGCCAGATGTTCCAGCGCAGGTATGAGCAGATGGCCATCCTGCCCTGTGATACTCGAGGTGCGAGGATATCTCTGTTTGTTCTGCATGACGTGCGCAAGTTCGTGGGCAGCGGTGGCCTCCTGGGCTTGGTAAGGCATCGTTACGTCAAGCCAGACGCGTTCCTCTTGGTTGTTGCTGTCGTGGTAGCCGCGCACGGTGTTCTTGAGCAATTGGTCGTGCTGTCGCTCAAGAGAAAGGAAAACGATATTTCGGTTAAGCCCTTCCTGAACCTCGGTGATGGCGGCATTTAACCTTTTAGAAGAGTGTCTGGACTGTCCCGGTAGTTTCATTAACTCACCTGATAACTAATCGGGAGGATGTGTTATTACCATCCGCGGCTGGCCCCGCCGCCGCCGGAAGACCCTCCGCTAAAACCTCCGAAACTGCTTCCGCCTCCGCCCCGGAAACCTCCTCCCGAAGCAAACCACCCGGTTGACATGCCGCTACCGGCTCGTTCCTTATAGTTACGCGAGAGGAGCCAGTCCAGTAGAGCCCCGAGGATTCCTCCGAGGATGGAAAGAACTATGGTAGCTATCATGCTTCCCAGTGTAAGGCCGAGTATTATACCCACAATAACGCCCCAGATGCCGCCCAGC
>CAZUXO010000036.1:0-3503 GCA_964624325.1 uncultured Dehalococcoidales bacterium | reverse complement strand
GGGTGTACGATACCGCTCAAAAACCTTACCGGCGTGCGTTGAAGTCGAGGCTGATCAGTAAGACAAGCGAAGTACAGATAAACTCAACTTACGCCCGCTTGAACCCTGTAAGCCTCCTAAAGCAGATCAATGAGAATGTCGCGCACCTGTGGCAACTAAGAGACCGTCACCCCGCCGAAAACTAATCAAACAAGGAGAATGCATGGTAACAGTATTTATGAGGCAACAATTGCTATTTCGGTAACACTTACTTTTGACGCAATACGTAGGACAAAATATATTATTCATAGTGGACAAGATTTTTGATGCTGGAATTAACGCGGACAATATTGGACAGTATTTGACGGATGCTCTTGGCACAGCCTAGTATTGCGACAAGTTTTTACAAAGGAAAGGAGCAGGAAAATATGCCAGCAATCGAGTATCAGAAACAAATGACGGAAATCGTCCACATCAACCTCCCTGGGCCAGCAGAGGCGACAGGTGGAATGAGCGGAGGTGAACTGCTGCACGGCTTCCTAGCGGAACTTTACCGTTCTGACAGTCAGGAGGTTAAAAACTACCTTACGTCTCTATGCCTGAAGTGGAATGTCCACTACCGCAACATCCCGACTGGCAGGTAAATTGATCTTCTACATTATTATATAGACGTAAATATAGACGCAATAACGACAAATAAACAGGAGAGAGCAGGAAAAGGATGAGAAATAACCTAAAGACTGGGGGAGTAAGCCAATGAAGAGAAGAAAGATCGCTTCCATCGATGTCGGCACTTCCAAGATATGCACAGTTATGGCGGATACCGATGGCGAGGATATGCGGATTCTGGGGGTGGGGGTTGCCCCTTCAAATGGCCTTCAAAAGGGGCTGGTTGTCAACCTCAATGATGCAAAGGAATCTATTCACCAGTCGGTGAAAACAGCCGAACAGGCGGTAGGTTACAAACTTGAATCCGCCATGGTCAGCATCACTGGTCGCCATATCAGCTCAGTTAATAACCGCGGCGTGATCGCAATCACTTCCAACAAACAGATGGTCCGCCAGGAGGACGTTGAGCGCGTCCTCAAAGTCGCTCAGAACGTAGCTCAGACCAGCACCTCAGGATCGATGATTCTACACCTTATCCCGCAGACATACGCAGTCGACGGGCAGGAAGGCATCAAAAACCCCGTAGGGATGCATGGTTTCCGTTTGGATGTTGATACTCACATCGTCACTGCCGCCACAGCTTCGGTGGAAAACCTCACCAAGTGCGTACGTGGAGCTGGTATAGAAATTGAACAACTAATCTTCGCACCCTTGGCCAGCGCCGAAGCAGTCCTCACTGCAGATGAAAGACAGAATGGTGTTATTATGGCCGATATCGGTGGCGGGACTACGGGCGTAGCAGTTTACAAAGACAATAATATATTCCACACCTCGGTACTTCCCGTTGCAGGCAATTCGATAACCCATGACATTTCCGTCGGTCTGGGAGTATCCGTAGAACTAGCCGAAGAAATGAAACAGAAATACGGCAGCGTCGTTCCAGGCGGAGAAAATATATCGCAAAGAACCGTAAATGAAGATGGACAGACTGTGCCTTATGCCGAGCTATATGAGATCATCCGCACCCGCGTGGAAGAGATGCTGCGGCTGATACTCCTAGAACTCCCAAACGATTACAGCAAATATATTCGCTCTGGCATGGTTCTTACGGGTGGTACTACCAACCTTCCCGGAATGGCTGAGCTTGGGCTAGAGGTCACCCACATGCCCGTGCGCATAGGCACACCGCCGCAGCTCTATGGTGTATCAGACAGCCTGATAGACCCAGCCTTTGCTACCGCCGTAGGCCTACTCTTGTGGCAACAGTCTCACCCAAATAGTGCCAGGGCAGGAGAGACCAGTTCCGGCCGCAGTTTCATGTCTGATTTAAGCGGCTTGTTTGGCCGGAAGCAACCGTCGTAAGACACATCATCCAGAATCATAATTTTAGGAAGGAGCAATAAGTGGCGAAAACGATTTATGTCCAGAGTGCGGCTAAAATAAAGGTTGTCGGCTGTGGTGGTGCCGGATGCAATGCCATCACACGCATGGTTCGCGAACAGATTCGTGGCGTTGAGTTCGTTGCCATGAATACCGATGCACAGGCCTTGGCGATCACAGAGGCCCCTATTCGTATACAGTTAGGTGAAAAAAATACACGCGGCCTTGGTGCCGGTGGCGACAACAAGATGGGCCACGCAGCAGCCGAAGAGAGCCGCGATGAGATCCGCCAGGTAGTCGCTGGTTCCGACATGGTATTTATCACCGCTGGTATGGGCGGTGGCACCGGCACTGGTTCAGCTCCGGTAGTAGCCCAGATGGCAAAGGAAACCGGGGCGCTTACCATCGCTATCGTTACCAAGCCTTTCGGCTTTGAGGGAACGCACCGCATGAAGGTGGCAGAAGAGGGCATCGCAGAACTGATGCCCAATGTTGACACCCTGGTGCTCATCCCAAATGATCGTTTGTTCGATATCTGCGACCAGAAAACCGGTGTAGACGGCGCCTTCAAACTGGCCGATGAAGTATTGTGCAACGGTGTTCAGGCCATCGCTGAGGTCATCACCGTCCCCGGCCTCATCAACCTGGATTTTGCTGATGTTCGTTCCGTTATGAAAAACGCGGGCCCGGCATGGATGTCAATCGGTCATGGTAAGGGTTCTAATCGCGCTGTCGAAGCTGCCAAACAGGCCCTGCAAAGTCCGTTGCTTGATGTATCCATTGAAGGTTCCAGAGGCGTCATTTTCAACGTCGCAGGCGACAGTTCACTGACTCTATATGAAGTTAATGCCGCCGCCGATATCATCCGTAAGGCCGTTGACCCAGACGCCAATGTTATATTCGGTGTATTACTTGATCCGAATATGAACAGTGAAGTACGACTTACTCTTATCGCCACCGGATTCGCAACAAAAGAGGGAATGGCAGGGGCCGCCCGCGAAAGAGAGATTTTCCGAGCTTTAAAGAACCTTAAATCTGAGGATGAACTCGAGGTGCCTGCTTTCATGCGTCAACGCAGCATGCTTGCCAGTCGGCGCGTAGCTCCAATATCAAATCCCACTTCCCCTAAAATGGGGATGGGTGTGGGTACCGGCCGCTGGTCAATGCGCTAACATTTGCCCTGCTCTTGTGGTAGGGAGGGAGAATACTCCCTCCCTACCACTACTCCTGTTCCAATTTGTCGCGGAGGTAGCCAATGCCTGAAGTTGAATTCAAAGAGAAAGAGCAAATCGTTGAAAACCTTTGCCATAACCAATATAACAACGAGATACTTCGTTTTTTTGCCAGGCACCCATATGCTCGTTTCGACAAACAAGTGCTCATAGTCGGAATAGGCCTGAGCGATGTCCGTCGTATCGAACAAGCGTTGGAGGACATGGTCAGGCAGAAAATATTAGAAACAACAATTGGACAAGGGGCACCATTTTACTGGCTTGTCAAACGTGAACCCACTCAAGATCGGAAGAGCACACGTC
>CAZUXO010000035.1:0-3015 GCA_964624325.1 uncultured Dehalococcoidales bacterium | reverse complement strand
CCCCTTTGACGTTCAAAACCAAGGAGCAAAGTCGTTGGAAATCATCTACATCATAATCCTTATAAACGTGCTGATCTTCGTTGGTGTGAACATCCACCCGGCTTACATAGAAACTCTCGGCTTGATGCCCGCAATTGCATGGAGCCATCCATGGCAAATAATCACCAGCATATTCACCCATTACGATTTTTTCCACATACTTGCCAACATGTGGACACTCTACTTTTTCGGCAGCTCTGTGCTTCAGATGGTGGGAATCAGGCGTTTCTGGGTTATCTACATTGTAGGCGGTATAATGGGCAGCCTGGTCTATATTTTGCTTGGCCCCAGTTACTCAACAGCTATAGGCGCGTCCGGGGCTATTTTCGCACTTGGAGGGGCGCTAGCGGTATTGCGGCCCAACATGAAGGTAGTTTTCTTCCCAATTCCCATACCCATGCCAGTTTGGATAGCCATAGTAGGGAGTTTTGTGGTTCTCTCTTTCGTGTCTGGTATTGCATGGCAAGCACACCTGGGAGGGCTGGTTTTTGGGGCGGTGGCAGGGTGGTTTTTCAGACGTAGTAGCTTTAATGACTATCGCTGGAATTGATCAGGGCTGTTTAAAACCCGCCCCAATATATGTGCCACTCGTGGCTAGACCTTTACGTGTCTTTGACCTTCACCCCAAAGCTGTGCCAGCCAAAAGTAGGGAAATCGGGCTAAAAAGACCAATATAACGTGGCAAGTTTACTACCCCGCCCTATGGGAGCGTTCTAGTTCTTTTTCATGCCCTCTTTGAGAGCAGCGATTTCCCTGCGCAGAGCCTTCTCGCGGCGTATCAGAACGAATACATAACCGAAAACCAACAGCCAGATGATACTGTAAGCGGCGAATAAGTATCCAAAATCCTTGCTATCCATATTACTCCCTCATGGCCTCTTTGAGGCTCTTTAATTCATGTTCATCTTCCTTAAGATGCACCTGTACTGCCAGAAACAGCATATAGAGCACGGTGAATGCAGCTATACTCACAAGTAGCGTCGCCAGCATAGAACCTGCCAACCCGCCCTCGAAGATAATGGCACTGGGGTGCTGGGTACGCGAAAGCTGTATAGCCAGACCCACTATTGGCACATCCACAAACCCGATGATACCCACCACTGCAGCGAATCGCGCCCTTCTCTCTTCATCGGAAATGTAGGATCGCACAATGAAATAGGACAGGTAGATAAGCCAAAGCACCAGTGAACTGGTGAGGCGCGCATCCCATGTCCACCAGACTCCCCAGACCGGCCTGGCCCAGATGGAGCCTGTGATGAGAATAAGGGTAGTAAACAACAGACCTATCTCAGCCGAAGCGCTGGCGACTATGTCCCAGAAGGGATTGCGCTTAACTAGGTAAGTGATGCCCGCCACGAAGGTAACGAAAAAGGCCAAGAACGCGATCCAGGCCACCGGAACGTGGAAGTAGAAGATGCGCTGAATAACACCTTGCCCTGCGTCGGTGGGCACATAGACGAACACCATGAAGAGCGCCGTTAAAATGAGCAATGTGCTCAATACGAGCAGGATTCTAGGCCTCATGGTCAAACCTCCTATTCTTCAATAACATATGGAAAGACCAGGAAAGGCACCACTATGAAAATGATGTCGAACGCCAGTAATATGCTCAACCAGGAGGTCAACCCACCCCAGCCACTCCCCTCCAGCGCCAGTGAAGATGCTTTTACGGCGGCAATGATGACCGGCGTTATGATGGGCAGAAACAGGATGGGCAGCACCATCTCGCGTGCCCGCGTATTGACGGCTAACGCCGAGAATATAGTGCCCACCGCTACGAAGCCGATAGTGGCAAGAAACGTCACCGCTATGAGTTCTGGCTGTAGCACTGCAATGTTAAAGAGCAGCGCGAAAACAGGGAGAATCACCGCCTCAACCAGCATCATGAAGAACAGGCTACCTAGCGCTTTGCCCACGTATATCGCCTCACGGGATACTGGGCAGCCCATCAGACCTTCCAGACAATTCTCTTCTTTTTCAGGGATGAAGGCTCGGTTAAGTGCCAGCACGCCGGAAAAAGCGAAGGCTATCCACAGGATGCCCGGGGCAATTTGTATCATGAGGTCCGGCGCCAGATCGAAAGCAAAGTTAAAGATAACAAGTACCAACACGGCGAAGACCAGCACCGATGAGATGATCTCTTTGGTGCGTAGTTCAGAAAGGATATCCTTCCAGGCAATGGCGGCTACGCGACTCCAGAACTTCATTTCTTCACCGCCGATGTGCATTCCTGATATTTCTGTTTCAGGCTGTCTACATTGAGAGTGCAAGTTTGAGCTTTAAAAACTATCCTGCCACGTTCCAATATGACCACGTCATCGCAGACCGAAAGCGCCCTCTCGAAGCTGTGGCTGGTAAAAATGATGGTGCGCCTGCCGTCTTCCTGCCGCCTGATGATATCCCACATTGCGCCAAGCGCCTGCTGGTCCAGGCCTGTTTCCGGTTCATCCAGCAGTAATATGGAAGGTCTGTGTAACAAAGCCCGTGCCAACGACATGCGCTGCTGCATACCGCGTGAGAAAGTTGATAGGCGGTCGTGCTTGCGAGCAGTCATGCTCACCATGTCCAGCATCTCAGCAATGCGCTTGTTTCTATCCTCAACACCATACATACGGGCGTAAAAGTCCAGGTTTTCCCAGGCACTGAGGTTGCCATAGAGGTAGCTCTGGTGCGCCACCAGTCCCAGTCTGGCGCGTACCAGCTCGGCATTATCTTTGAGTTCCAGGCCTTCGATGAGTATTTTCCCGGAAGAAGGCCGCAAGATACTCGCCAGTATCTTGATGAGTGTAGTCTTGCCCGCGCCATTGGGACCGAAAACAGCAAGTGTGGTGCCTGTCGCAACCTGGAGGTCGATACCGCGCAGAGCCTTGTAGTCGCCGAACGATTTGATCAGTCCGGACGTTAGATCGGAAGAGCACACGTCTGAACTCCAGTCACCGGCTATGAACTCGTATGCCGTCTTCTGCTTGAAAAAAA